>JAVYAJ010000308.1:0-5911 GCA_032229885.1 Candidatus Anammoximicrobium sp.
ATTGCCGGATTGTAGCGCCGTGCAGACGAGCGCAGGGACGTGCGCGGTCGTGGAGGGACGCGCTCCGTCGCGTCCGTTGCGGGCCAGCGCGTGTGTTGGATTACGGCCACGACGGAGCGTGGCCCTCCAGCGCGGCGTCAGGCGGGGGCGGCGGTCGGGTGCGGCGGGGGCTTCGGCGTGCGGTCGGGCGTCACCATCACCTCGAACACGTGGCCGCGGCGGATGCGGCGGACGCGGAAGCGCAGCCCGTTGGCGCGAAAAACATCGCCCGGACGCGGCGGATGATCGAGGTGGCGTTCCAGCCAGGCGGACACGGTCTCGTGAGGCATCTCGAGCGCGGCGCCCAGCCGCGCGTTCAGCTCGCTGACCGGCACGCCTCCGCCCACCATCCAGTTGCCCCCGATCAGCGGATGCAGCATCCGCGGCAGCCGGTCGAACTCGTCCTCGATCTCGCCCACCAGCTCCTCGACCAGATCCTCCAGGGCCACGATCCCCAAAGTCTTGCCCTGATCGCCGCGAACGATGGCGATGTGGATGTGCTGGTCGATGAACAGCCGCAACAGCTCGGCGGCCGAATCGTCCAACCGGGCCTCGTGCAGCGGACGGATGACGCCATCCAGCCTCGAATCGTCCGGGTGTCGTCGGTTGTAGTAGACCAGCTCTTTGAAGTTGATATAGCCCACGACATCGTCGACGTTTCCGTCCCGGCAGACCGGCGACCGCGTATGCGCCTCGCGATAGGCCATCAGCAGCGCGTCGGCGATAGTCATGCTGGTCGAGAGAAAGCCGACATGCTCGACGGGGATCATCACGTCGCGGACGCATTGGCGCGACAGGCGCATCGCGCCGCGAATGATCTGCTCTTGATGGCTCGTGATCTGGTTGGCCATCCGCGCCATGCTGGCCAGCGCGGCGACCTCCTCGACCGTGACTTGCCCGGCGCCTTTGCCCCGTTTGCCCTCGAACGGGCGATTGATCCAGGCGATGGCCGCGAGCAACGGCCGCAGGCCGCGGACCAGCATGTTCAGCGGCCCGGCCGTCAACACGGCGACTTCGCGGTTGTAGCGAACGCCGATCGTCTTGGGCAGGACCTCGGTGAACTGGAGCATCGCGTAGGTGAAGACCAGCGAGAAGACGAGGACCCACTGTCTGCCGAACAGGCTGTCGAAGGCCGACCCCGAGATCGTGGCGCCGATCGTGTGGGCCGACGTGTTCAGGATCAGGATGGCCGCGATGGGACGTTCGATGTTGGTTTTGAAGCGTTGCCAGATCGCGCCGATCCGCGGGCGGCGGGCGCTGATCTGGGCGACTTGCGTGGCGCTCAGGCTGAGCAGCGCCGCCTCCATCAGCGAGCAGGCCGCCGAGACCGAGAGAGCCAATGTCACGCTCGCGACGAACATCCACATGATCGACGTGTCCCTTTTTCTCAGATCCGGTTCGCGGCGCGCCACGCCCCGACGCGGGCGAGTGACTGGCGCGAGGACGCGACAAGAAAGCCGCTCGCACGGCGGCCGACGGCGGCCCGGCGACGGCCGCCCCTCAATGCGATCGGCGGTTCCCTAAGCCCCAGCGGGGCGCAAGAACGGACCAGCGCGCGGTCCGGGCGCGAAGTTCGAACGACCCCGCTTGCCGCACTATGGGACGCAGGCGGCTCGCTGGGCTCATCTGTCCCGAGGTTTGACCTGACCGACGCGCTCGGCTGCTCGGCGGCGCCGTTCATCCGCCCGCGCTCCCGCCATCGAGCGTCGCCAACGCTTGGTCCAGATCGTCGCGCAGATCCTCAAAGTCTTCGAGGCCGACGGACAGGCGGATCAGCCCATCGCCGATCCCGTGGGCCGCGCGGTCCGCCGGATCGTAGCTGGCGTGCGACATGGCCGCGGGCTGTTCGATCAGCGATTCGACCGCGCCCAGGCTGACGGCCAACTGGAACAGCTTGGTGCTTTCAGCGACCCGTTTGGTCGCCGCAAAGTCTCCGCGGACCTCGAAGCTGAGCATGGCGCCGAACCCGCCGTCCATCTGCCGCGCCGCGATGGCGTGGCCGGGATGCTCGGGCAGGCCGGGGTACAGCACGCGCTGGACGCGCGGGTCGCCGGCCAGGTGCTGCGCCAGACGCAGCGCCGTGCGGCACTGTTCGCGGACGCGCAGTTCCAGCGTCTTCAGCCCGCGGGCAACCAGATAGGACTCGAACGCGCCCAGCGTGGCGCCGGTCGCGTTCTGGACGAAGTACAGCCGCTGGTACAGGTCGGAATCGGCGACGACCAGCGCGCCGCCCAGCACATCGCTGTGGCCGCCCAGATATTTGGTGGCCGAGTGCATCACGATGTCGGCCCCCAGGTCCAGCGGCCGAGTCAGCGCGGGCGTGGCGAACGTGCTGTCGATCCCCAGCAGCGCGCCGTGCCGCCGCGCGATCCGGGCACAGCCGGCGATGTCGGTGATGGACAGCAGCGGATTCCCGGGGCTTTCGATCCACAACAGGCGGGTGGTCGGTCGAATGGCGGCCTCGAACGCCGCCAGGTCCGCGGCGGGCGCGAGCGTGACTTGGACGCCCGCCCGATCGACGATCTTGTGCAACAGCCGGTAGGTTCCGCCGTAGATGTCCGTGCCGGCGACGATGTGATCGCCGGACTGCAAGAGCATGGTCACGGCGTGGATCGCGGCCAGGCCGGACGAGAAAGCCAGGGCGGCGGCGCCGTTTTCGAGCGAGGCCAGCGTTCGTTCGAGATTTCGCCGCGTGGGATTCCCGCTGCGCGTATAGTCGAACTCGCCCCAGACGCCGGCCCCCGGCTGGACGTAGGTCGAAGCAAGATGAATCGGCGGTACGACCGCCCCCGTCTGCGGATCGGCGTCGTTGCCGACGTGGATTGCTCGCGTGCGAAACTTCATGTTCGGTTCGCGTCGCAGACGCCCGAGCCAGTGCCCGGACGGTGCGCGCGTCGTTGTGTGTCCCCCCTAGTGCGGATCAGCCGAAGAAACGGAAGATCGCGCGATCGGCCGATCGGGATCGACCGGTCGCATGGCCTCAAACCAAATATCATAGTGTCGCTTGCCGGGTTGAACAAGACGCCGGCGGCCCGCGGAGCGGGGGGCGGGTGAGCGCACAGGCGCGACTCGCCCGGCGCGTAGCTTGTTGGCGGATCAGGCACGGCACGCCGTACGGGGGGCGAACGGGGGCGGTACGCGGCAGGATGCCGCGTCTACGGGAGACAGCGCGCCGCGGGGGGCGAACGGCATACGCGACGCGAGACGGGAGCAAGCGCGGCGGGCGTGCGCGAGGCGCTCAGGGCGCGGCGGCCTTGCGGAGATGGACGCTGAGCGCGCCGTCGTTGTCGCCGAGCTGGTTCCAGCGATCGCGACAGCGGAGGTACAAATCGCCGTCCTGTGGCGCCGTGGCGGCGCCGCGGCTGCCCAGTTCGAACGGTTCGCCAAGCGCGAAATCACGCATGACGACCGCCTCGAGCCGCCCCTGGCCGTCGGGTTCGCCGTCGGCCGAAAGGTCGCGGCCGGCGGCGCTGATCTTCCACGTGCCCTTGGCCGCATAGTCGAACGCCTGGCCGGCCGTCAACCGAACACCGCTGGCCTGCCAGCCGTACTTGGCCGAGACTTTGGCCGTGATAAAGCCCTGGCTGGGCAGATATTGGAACTTGCGGTTCCACGGCCACGCGCACAAGTCCGCCCGATATCCGTTGTCCAGGTGACGGACGAAAAAGTCGTACTCGAACGAGATCTCGCGCGCCACCGGCCCGTAGACGCTCTCGAACGAGACGCCCGGCTGGTTGGTCATCAGGCCGATCCCCAGCGCTTTGAATCGACCGGCGTAGTTCGGGTTGTTCGACAGCAGATGGCACAGGGCCCACCGCCAGGCGTAGGCTTGCCACGAATCGCCGGTGATCTGGCCCGCGGCGACGATGTCCAACATCTTCTTCGGCGGCGAGTTGCGCAGATAGTTGATCACCCCCGCGTCGATCTCGACCTCGAGCTGGTCTTTTTTCCAATAATGGCCCAGCTCGGCCAGCCCTTCGGCATACCACGTCGGACCCGTGTCGCCAAAGGTCTGCTGACAATAGGCATGCACCGCTTCGTGGCGAACCACGCCGGGGTCGTCGCACGAATAGACCACGGACTTGGCGACGTTTCCCAAGCGAACCGACAGCGTCACGCCGGCCGGTTCGTTGATCTTCGCCACGGCTTCGGGCGGAATCACGCCCGGCGGCCACTGTTGCAGATCGCGGACCACATAACACTCGATGATCCCCCCCGGCGGGCGGCCGAAGTAGTTCGTCACCAGGCCGATCATCGTCTCGAGCGAATCGACCAGCATCTTGGCGTTCCGCTCGGAGACGTCGGTCTGGATCAGAAAGTTGGCCGAGCGCACGGTCCGCGGCTTGACGGGCGCGTCGGACAGTTGCCGGTACTTGCTAGACTCGGCGGGCGGCGTTTTCGACGGCGGCGCGGCGTCGCCCGCCACCTCGATGTCCAACGTCTGGATGACGAGGTCGCCGGTCGACAGCCGAGCGGCCACGACCCGCGTTGCCCGGTCGCCCGGTTTGGCCTGGCGATAGTCGTCGCTGTCCCGGACGATCTGCGCGTCTTTGGCAAGGCTGAACGCCAAACGGTTGTTGCGGGCGTATTCGGTGGGAACGGTGACGACCAGCCGATTGTCGCGCAGCGAGAAGACCTCGCCGATGATCGACGCGTCGACATAGCCGCCACGCGCATCCGGCTCGCCGACGACCTGCAGCCCCAATTCATGGCTCTTTTGGTCGACCACCGCAATCTCGGCGACCGTGCCGTCGGTCCGGCCCGTCCGATTGACGCGACCATGGAACCGGACCAGGGCGCCGGGGGTGAGGGACGCGGGCGTGAGCTTGCCGGACAGGCGGACCGTTGCCGGAAATGACAGCAAGCCCTGCATCCCCGTCAGCGGCACGCCCCGCTCGTCCTTCGGCTGGATCTTGAACTCCCAATTCTTGCCCGCGGCGTCGGTGATCGTGACCAGGCCGACCCCGATCGATGCGAGCGTGCCATCCGTCTCGACCCGCTCGGTCACGCTGACCGTGGGCTGGGCATGAACGGCGGGCGGCCAAAGCAGCGCGGCCAAGATCCCGACGAGCAACGCGCCCAGCCTGCCGCAGGCAAGTCGCCGCCGTGCGGCCGGCGCTGCCCGTGGCCGAAGCGGCGCTGGCCGCAGGCGAGTCGGCGTGGGTCGCGGCCGAATCGATGCGGGTCGCGGCCGAACGGGCATACGCCGCGAGCCGCGGGTTGGCCCGTGGCCGGCCGCGCGGCCAGTGGGATTGCCGCCGCGACGGGTCATGCGCCAGTCTCCCGTTCGTCGTAGGTGTCGTCGAGCACTTTGTGCAGTTCGCCTTCGACGCCGCGTCGCGAGGCCTCCTCGAGCCACTCGCGCGCCTTGGCCCGCTGCGTTTGCGTGCTATCCTTCAACGTTGCCAGATAGGCGCCTTTGACGGCCAGCGACACGGGATCGTCTTTGTTCAACCACCGGTCGGCCAGCGCCACGGCCAGGCCGGGCGGCAGGCTGTCCAGGCGGTACGTTCGATTGGCGCCCTTGACGTGCAGGGTCAGCGAATCCGCGGACGCCTCGACGAAGCCGACGAACGCGCTGCCGCCGATCTCGATCTCGTCGCCCGAATGAAGCCCGTCGATGGCGGATCGCAGCGCCAGGTCAAAGTTCTTGGCATACCCGGCCAACAGCACCAGCCGCTCGTAGCGGGCGTGGTCCGCCGGCTGTTTGGGAAGCGTCTGTAGCTTGTTCAACTCGGCCAACGCGGCGTCATAACGATGATCCTGGATCGCCGCGCGAGCCGCCGTCAGCGCGCGGGCCAGCGTGGCGGCGGCTTCGGGAGCGGCCCGCATTTCAGGCACGGCGCTGCGCTGCGGCCCGGCGTCGGCGGGG
>JAVYAJ010000309.1:0-27494 GCA_032229885.1 Candidatus Anammoximicrobium sp.
ATTCTTGGGTTGCGGGCGCTGGCCCGCGTTGAGTGGAATTGTGATTGCATGACTGTTGCGCAGCGCAGACGACAGGAAGCGTGTTGGCCGAAGGCCAACATCAACGTGTCACCGTGGCCCAGATGAATATGGCCTTCGGCCAAAAGAGGCACGCGCGCGGCGCCAGCCCTGGGATGTTGCCCCAGGCCACGGTGATCGGAGGCCTTCGGCCAAACAGATTCTTGGGTTGCGGGCACTGGCCCGCGGTAGAGCCTCGTTTCGTACGATGTGCGCGCCACGCCCGCATCTTGTACCGTGGTTGGCTCCCTACGCTTCTGGCTTTGCGGACGCCAGCCCGCGTTAGGTTGCCCTGCCCGCTTCGGCGAGGCCGCGCAGGATGCAGTCTCTGACAGCGACGACATCGACGTCGATCGCCACTGCCATATTGGATTGGCCGGCCGTTGGGCGCCGGCGATCGAAGATGGTGGCGCCGCGGGTCAGTTCTCCGACCGTCTCGACGTCGCCATTGAACTCCTTGGTCTCGAACAATTCCGGGTTCAACGTCGCCACGAGCGCGGCCACGGCTTGCAAATGGATACTCTCCAGCCCCAGGTGCTGGCGGTAGGCGCGGAACGCGAAGGGGATCAGATGACGCAACAACCGTCCGGCCCGTGTTGTGTCGGCCGGCAACTGTTCGATCAGTTCTAATGTCAGTCTGACTTGTTCCGTCGCGTCGAGCGGAATCAAGACTTTGGTGGCCGGTGAACGGAATACGTCCCGGGCAGCCAGCGGATCATGAAAAATGTTGAACTCGGCGGCCGGAGTCACGTTGCCGATGCCGCCCAGGCTGCCGCCGGCGATGATCACGTGGTCGACCATCAGGGACAGGGACGGATCGAGCCGAAACGCCTGAGCGAGGTTGGTCAGCGGCCCCAGACACAGGATCGTGACCTGGCCCGGCGCGGCGCGCACCTCGTCGCCGATGATCTTTTCCGAGGCGTGCCGGTGGTGCAGCCTGGCGACGGGCAGGTCGATGCCCGCCAGTCCGCGGTCGCCGTGCAGTTGCCGCAAATCCAACTGCGACGCGTTTTCGCTCGGGGCCGCGGTCCCGACGCGCGGCGATCGCGGCGGGTCGAGATGATCGAGCAACTTTTGCACGTTCAAGCTGGCCTGCTCGCCCGACACATTGCCTGCGACTGCCGTAACCGCAACGACTTCGACGCGCGGGTCGAACAGCGCCAAACACAGGGCCACGGCGTCGTCGATGCCGGGGTCACAGTCGATGATCAGCTTTTTCGTCATTTACCGAGTGCCTTTTTTGCCACGGACAATACGGACGGCCGGAATTCCCAACCAAGTCACGAAGACCGACCGGCTCGCGCGATTCACCGACCTGGCGCCCCGTCCAGACTGGACCGGACTGAGTACGTGGGGCGTAAGCAGTAGGATCCAAGCCATCCGGGTCCGGTGTACGATCGACAGTTGTCGCCGGGCCGCGCCCCGAGCAGGAGACTGTCTTTTGGATTCGCAGCCCGCGACCGGAACGCCTGGCCGTCCAACGGTATCTCTGCCTCAGCGCGGCCGGATCCTGTCGTTCAGTCCTCCAGTTCGGCGCGCAGCGAGGCAATCCCATAGCCGGGCAGATCGATGGTTCCGCGCACTTCGACTCCGGGCCGTTCGAACGGACTGCTCAGCGTAATTCGCCTCGGCGCAGCGCGAGGCCAGGCGAGTGTCGCCTGCGTGGCTTTGTCGGTGGTATTGAACAGACGAATCAGCAATCCCTTGCCGTCGTGCGTCGGTTTCAGCAGGCTCACGATCACGCTTTCCGGCTCGACGCGAATGACCGACGAGCCCCCTAGCGGCGCGTCGCGGGCTACGGGGACGGGCACCAACGGTTGGCTCCGTTCGATGCCGAACCGCGCCGCGGACGCGGCATCGAACGGCCCATGCGGCCGCAGCGCGTAGCGGAACGGGATCATTCCTTCTTGATCGGCCTTGTAATTGGTTTCCCAATAGTTGTTCATCGCATAGGAATAGAACGTCTGGGACGGCGTCACGGCCTTGAGAAAGCCATCGGGATCGAACGGCGAAGCGACGTCCATCTCGATCGCGCCGACCTCGACCAGCGGCGCATCGAGCGTGGCCCAGGTGACTCCACACTCAGCGTTCGACACATCGACCCAGCGGCCCACGCTGAAATAGTTCTTGCACGAGCCGGGCAATTGATCGACCTCGGGCCGAATCACCGCCCAAGGGATGTCCATCCGCATCACGCCGTGCGGCACGTCACAGGCAAAGCCGAAGTGTACGCCCTCTTTGTCGCGGACCGGGGCCTTGTCGACCGCCTGGACCATCTCCACGAAATCCAGCCCATCGACCACGCGATACTGTCGCACCAGTCGGCGGCAACCCGGCGCCTCGGATTCGACCCTCAACGACGCCACCAGCGGCCCGGCGTCCTGGACGGCGATCGTCGCCGACCCGCTACGTTTCTGGTTCCGCGGGTCGCGCCCGGCCACGTAGACATAGTCATTCAGCCCCATCCCGACGTCTGTTCGGACGAGGTTCTTCGCCGACTGGCCGTTGGCGAGGCCGGCGATGGCGCCCGAGCGATCATCGAGCGTGACGCGCAGCGGGCCGCTGACGAGCGTCGCCCCGTGCGCCGCGGCCTGCCCCTCGGTCGCCGTTTCGCCCGGCTCGAACAGAAACCGCTTGGCGCTCAGCGGCGGCACATCGACGGCTAGAAACGCCAACTGGCCCGTGGCGAGCCGTTGCGAACGGACCGGACGACCGTCGGCGTCTTTGACGGACTGGCTCGACAAAAGGAAATCCTTGGGCAAGACCACCAAGTCGGTGCGAGGCCACGAGGCCGTGTTGTAGACGTCCACCGCATCCGCACGGGCGGCGTCTGCAGCCAGACCGGGCAAGGCCGCGGCCACAAGCCGCCGCGATTGGCTGTCCGCGTCCTGCGCAAAGGCGGACTTGATCCGCCATTGGTCGCGGGTCATCTGGCTGTCGGGCTGGGTGATGCTGCCGCTGGCGCCCCACGTATGCTCGTTGTAGAGGAGCACGTTGCGCCAGGCCTGGTAGAAATCCTCGGCCGGATACTCGTTGGGCTTGAGCATCGCCCACAGGGCCTCGGCCGTCGTCAGACGCTCGGACGCCGTGCGCGCCAGAGCCGTCTCGAGCGCCGACGAGCCGGCGCCATCTTCCCAGTAGGGCGTGAAATCGCCGCGCACCTCCGGCACGTTCTGACCATAGCGGTTCTCGAACTCGCGGAACATCTGGCTGGTCGTGGCGATCACCAGCTTGGGCCACACGTAGGTTTCGTTCCACTGGCGGACGAAGTCCGGCAAATCCGCGTCGGGCGGGCCGTTGTCGCCGCCCACACACTGGCGGATCTGGACCATGTCGTAAGGGTAATCCGCGGCCGTCAGTTCTGCGAGATACGCGAAGAACTGGCCTGGTTGCACCTGTCTGATCGCGCCGAGCCGGCCCGGATGGAACCACGAATAGCCCTTGCCGGCCATCCAACACAGGACCCTTTCCTGGCCCGACGGCGAGCGCCAATAGAAAGGCCGGTCGCCCCACGCGGCCAAGGCATGGCCGATGCGATGACAATGGTTCGGCCCGATCGAGAAATACTTGATGCCGCTGTGGGCCAGGGCCGGTACGATGCCCCAGGCGCAGCCCGGCACATCGGAGATCATCGCCGCATCGATGGACAAGCCGTATTGCTCGGACAGTCGCCGTGCGCAGTCGGTCAGCCGGAACAGCTCCTCGGGTCGGCACAGTCCCGTCAGCTCGTTGCCATAGAGCGCGTCGAGATGGATCCAGCCCCGCTTGATCGCCTCGATCGCGGCGGCCCGTCTCTCCGGCGCGGCCTGGCTCAGATAGCTGTCGACCGCCCACAGAACCTCGCTATTCCACTTGAAGCGCGCTTCGGGCGGATAGTCGGCCGTGCGTCGGGCGAGCTCGATCGCCTGTTCCAGAAAGCTCCACTGCTTCTTTTCGATCTCTGTCTGCACGTGGGTATAACCGATGTCCACGTGCGAGTGCGGCAGCAAATACAACACCCAACGACGCACCGGCTCGATCACCACTTCGGTGTGGGCGACGGTTCGATCATCGATCTCGAACGCGGCGTGACATGGCTTTCGCACATCCCCAGCCGGCACAAAGCTTTCGACGGTCTGCGTTCCGAAGCGAAGCGGCGCCACCTTCGGCGGAAGATCGGAAACGCGGAGCGTGGCGTTCGTCGGCTCGGCGTAGGGGTACTCGACGACTGCGCGCAACAGCTGAACCGGAGCGCCGTTGTTGGCCAGCACGGCCGGGTCGGCGATCAGCCGAACCTGGATCCGCGTGGGGATCTTCTCTTTGGGGTCGGCCATGTAGAACTTGATCTCCGCACCACCGACCGTGCCATAGCCTTGCGGACCCAAGCTCGTTACTTGCCAGCGAACGTAGCGTGCCGTAGTCGGGGCAAAGCGGGCGAAGGTCGTGCCGCCGCGCGTATTGGCGTGCGCGACCGTCACGCGTCCCACGGGCCGGCTGAAATCGGCCGTGTTGGCCAAGACGAGCGTTGACGAGGCAATCGTGGCCGGATCGTTGCGATCCACGTGCGCGATCGCCGCGAGCAGCGTCGGCCCGCCGAAATCGAAATCGACGGACGTCTCGGTTCCCTTGCTGCGCGACGAATATTCTGTGGCCGGATTGCCGTCGATCAGGTTCGCCGCCTCGTATCGTCCGCCGGGATAGGCCTCGGAACTGGCGACGATCGTCGGCGCGGGCAGCAGCGCCAGCGGAGTGAAACCGTCGGTCGGCCCTTCCGCGGCCGGCAGGCCTTCGACGATCGAAGCGAAGAGCACGAATAGCGTGGCCGATTCGAGGGATCGCTTCACGTGGGTATCTCCGGCTGTGCGCGGTTCGCGCGAAGCTCGAATGTATCGTCCGGCGTCAGCGATTGTCAACACGCGAACAAGGCCGCCGCTGGGAATGGCCCATGGGCAACCGCCCGTCCAGCGGGCTGTTGCCGCGGGCGCGCGAGGGGGCGGCTCGTGGACGTGGCATCCTGCCGCGTAGGTGGGATGTTGTCGCAGACGCGCGGGGGCGGCTCGTGCCGCCGAGGGCCGTTCTGGGTGACAATCCGTGCGTTTGGGGCGGTTTGCGCCCACGGTAACGATTCCCCTGCCTCGCGTTTGCCAGCGCAGTTGACCGACTTGGAAGCGGACGTACACTTGGGATTATTAACGTGCTCGCCCGGGGTGGCCGCACTGCGTCTACGGCCCGCGGGCTGTTGCCTTCCAGCGATAGGCGAATCCCATGTATGAGCAATTCGGTCCCGTGGTTCAGGGCGCCGCGGTCGAGTTCCGGCTGTTCTTTCCGGACCGATCGGTCGATCCCTGGCAGTACAACCACGGCGGATTGCCGCGCATCCGCAAGCTGCAGGTGGTCGGCGATTTCCAGAGCCACCTCGGGCTGCGCGATTGGGATATCGAGACGGGCCCATGCCTGACGCGCGAGCCGCATCGGCACGGCATGTTGTATCGCTGTCGCCTGGCCGATCTGCCGACGGGCTTTTATCAATACAAGTATTTCGTGACGTTCGACAATCTGACCACGCGCTGGTGCACGGATCCTTGCACCAGATACGTGGCCACCAAGTTCGAGAATGCGGGCTTTGTCATCGGCGGCGATCGTCACGTGGTCCGCGAGATCCCGCACCGTCTGCCGTTGAAGGACTGGGTCATCTACGAGATGATGATCGACGATTTCACCGCCGGCTATCGGGGCGACACGGCGCCCTTGGACGCCGTGCATCGCAAGCTGGACTATTTGCAGGAACTCGGTGTCAACGCGATCGAATTCATGCCCTGGACGGCCTGGCGCGGCGGTCAATTTTCCTGGGGTTACAGCCCGTTCCTGTTTTTTTCCGTGGAAAATCGGTACGTCGAGTTCCCGGCCGAGCCGGCGAACCGCTTGGTTCGTCTCCAGCGCCTGGTCGATGAACTACATCGACGGCAGATGCACGTGATGATGGACGGCGTGTTCAACCACGTCAGCGCCGGGATCAATCCGGACGGCGGTTTTCCGTATCACTGGCTGTACCAAAACCCCGACGAGTCGCCGTATACGGGAAGTTTTGCCCGCGGCGGCACGTTCGAAGATCTAGACTATGCCAACACCTGTACGCAGCAGTTCGTCCTGGACGTGTGCAAATACTGGCTGGACGAATACAAGTTGGACGGCATCCGCTTCGACTGCACCGTCGGCTTCTACGAACCCGACGACAATTCGCGCGGGATCCCGCGCCTGATCGCCGATCTGCGCAGCCATCTGGTCGCGCAGGGACGGCAGGACGTGTCGCTGGTGCTCGAACACCTGACGGACGATGCGCAGACCGCCGTGCGCGAGACGAACCAAATCGACGCGGACGGCTGCTGGTACGACCGGTTTCTGCTGGACGTGCCACACTATGCCGCCGCGGGCAAGTTGCGGCCGTCGCTGTTGCGCGTCCTGGACGCCAATCGCGGATTCGCCGCCGGCAAGTGCCCCGTGATTTACATCGAAAACCACGATCATTCCAGCGTTGTCAACCGGATGGGCGGCCGCGAACAGTGGTGGCGCGCCCAGCCGGCCCTGATCGCCCTGCTGACGGCGCCCGGCGCGGTCCTGCTGCACAACGGCCAGGAGTTCGGCGAAGACTACGAGCTGCCCGCCACGCCGCGACAGCGCGTGGCGCCGCGGCCGTTGCACTGGGAGCTGGCCGACGACGAAATCGGCGAGCGGCTGCGGATGCTGTGCCGCCAGTTGATCCGTCTACGGCACGAGTGTCCGGCGCTGCGATCGCCCAACTTCTTTCCGCGCGCCTACGAGGACAATGCGACGCACTTCAACGAACAGGGCTACGGCATCGACGAGGACAAGGGCGTGGTGATTTTCCATCGGTGGGGCCTCGCCGCCGACGGCGCGCAAGAGCGTTTCATCATCGTGTTGAACTTTTCTCGCTACGAACAGCAGGTGACAATCCCGTTCTCGACCAACGGCCTGTGGGAAGAACGCCTGAGCGGCGCGAAGATCTACGTCCGCGACTATCGGGTCGAAAACCACCGCGTCTATGCGCACTGGGGTTGCGTCTTTCACCGCAAGGATTAGAGCCCTGGCCGACGAACGAGCGGACGATGGGGTCATCCCGACGGCGGCCGAGCGAACGAACGAAGCCAGCGCATGGCGCCGCGCCGGAATCCGGTCTCCGTAAGTCCTTTCCAGGACGGGAGGCCCGACATCTGACTGGAGAAGATGAGTTGGGCTCGAGGGATGCGCGCCAAGCTGAGAGGCTGCGCAACCATTGTCCGTAGTGGGCGATGAATCCTGACTGGCCGCCCACCAAAAAAGGCAGCCGCCGTTTCCTTCAAGCGAAGACCAGTCGCCACGCGAAGACCAATCGCCCGACGGGCCGGGCTCTGATGCCCGGTCGTCCGGCACGCAGTTGGGGGCATGGACAGCGTTGCCCCCCACGGACGCAACCAGCCTAACGCCGCGCAGCGTCCGTCGGTCGAAAACGCCCCGAGCCAATCATTCAGCTAAACGGATCGACAACGCCGCTGAGTATCTCGACAATCGCCTGAAAATCGGACATAATGGTTGTCGTGCGACGCGTCGCCGCGATGCGCGGCGTTGAACGGGGCGATGGTCGATGGTCGAACGGCCGTTCGCCGCGAGCCGCGCGTGTTCAACGGGCGTGCGCGAGGCAAGACCGATCACAGGGTGGTCTAGGCCGGGACAGCAAGGGCGGACGGACGTCCGACGACGTGCTGCCGCTGTCGGCGCGCAGGATCAAACGCGCTTGCTTGCATCGGGTCGGTTTTGGAGCCTGAGCCAGGGTCAATGCGGAACGTCTACGGTTCGGATCGCGAGATCACGTGTAGGTGACTGTTATGCGACACGCCCTGCTTGCTGTTGGCGCCCTTGTGTGGGTGGCCCTGTTGAGTGGTTGTGGCGGCGGCGATCCGCCATCGGCTCCCGCGGTCGATACTGCGCCCGTGGGCGGTCCTGGGCCGGCGGGGGCCGGCGAGGCGACGCCCGCCGCGCCGGGGCCGGAGGCCGCGACACCGGATTCGCCGTCCGCGCCGGATTCACCGTCTGCGTCGGGCGAGTCGCTTGCGCCGGTCGAGCCCGGCGGTCCCGGCCCGAACGCCGGACCGACGGACGCGGCCCCCGAGGTTCCGGGCGAAGGCCACCAGCCCGCGGATCAAACGATGAGCCATCCGCCGGGGCCGGGCGAAGCGCCAGCGGAGACGGCGGATGCTTCTGCGCCCCCGGCCGAGGCCATCACCGATCCAGCCATGACCCCCGACGCCGGTCCGACAGGCCCGTCCGTGGATGCGGCAGGAATGCCGATCGGCCCCGGGGCCGGCGACGGCGCAGAGGGCGCTGGCATGGCGGGCCAGCCGGCGGCTCGGCCGTTGACGCTGTTGGAGAAAGCGGCATTGGCCTTCCATCAAGGGCGCGATCGGGACGCGGTGCTGTTTCTGTATGCGCTGAGCGTCATCTCGGATGCCGACGCGGCCAAGAAAGTGCTCGACCAAATGGGTTGGATCGCGGACCTGAAGCGTCCGGCCATGGCGATCCGCTGGGGAATTGCCGTCGATTATGTGCCGCTGCGCAACTACGGCGGCAGTGTGTTTCCGATCGGCGCAGCGCAAAACTTGCCCGGCCGCGGCCCCGGAGGCGCAGTGCCCGGCGGGTTGGGGGCCGGCGGGATGGCGGGCGGCGAGATGCCCGGCGGCGCCATGGGCGACGCGTCGGGCCCGGGCGGAGCGGGCGGCGCGCCGACAAACAAGGTCCTTCAGGAGCTGACCGGCGAGTTGGGATCGCGAGTCGTCGGGCAACTTCGCGAACGAATGACCCGCGGCGATTTCGGCCAGACCATGGCGTTGCTCAGTCAGGCGGGCGCGACGGCGCGTGGCGCGGCGGGCGCCGGATTCGCGGTCGACGCGGAACCCGCGGGCGGCGATCCGGCCCTGGCGCAAGGCATGCCGGATCCGGCCGCGGCGGGCGGTTTCGATGCGGGCGCGCCGCTCGGTGGCGGACGGCTTGCGGAAGCCGTTCCGCTGAGCCCGGGAATCGTATTCTTGGGCCTGGCCAATCCTAAGGAACTGCGCGCCAAGGCCCAGCAGGCCGGCGTCGACGTGGTCTGCGTCTTCAGCATCGCCCTGACCGCGATCCCCAAGCAGCAATTGCTGAAAAATGAGACCAAGATCCGCGTCCATGATCTCGTGCAGTCCAAGCCTTTGTACGAGTCGAAAGCCCTGAACAACATCCAGGTGCAGATTGAACGGATCGAGCGGAAGAGCGAGCAGGATTCGGTCGATCGTGAACTCGATTCGCTGTTCGCGTTCATCGACGCGAACTGGCATCTGGGCCCGCTGCCCGCGGGGCTGAACGCGGACAACGTCTTGAATCGCCTGCGAGGCCTGTTGGGTCAATCGCCGGAAAACCCACTGCCCCTGCTCGCCGAAGCCCGCATGTATCAGACGCGCGGACTGCTGCAGGACAACCATTTTTTGGTCGTCTGTCAGAAACTGGTGGGCAACGAAGCTGGTGCGCAACTGGTCAACGGCACGGTTGAGGAGAAATTGGATCTCGTCACGAAATGGCTGCCCAGCGGCCCTTGAATCGCACAACCAGCCAAGCCCGACTGAAGCGCACACCGCGGGGCGTTCGGCGACGACGGGCCAATCGGGGCGTTCGCCCGGGCGACGCGGGGCAAGGGCGCGCAGGCGGTCGCGGCGAGCGGTCTCGCGGCGAGCGGTCTCGCGGCGAGCGGTCGAGCATCCACGGCCGGCGACACGACGCGCGCCTGGTTCGAGCCTGTCCGGTTCCGGATGCGCGTTTGCCACCGGAAAACGCGCCGCTCGAGATCGGCTAAAAGGCTCGTCGGCAAGCAGATATTTCGAGCGGGGCACGCTATAATCCGGCAGGGATATCCCAGCCGTCATCGACCGAGGCGAGCCGGTTTTCGAACCCGTCTGTGCCATCAGACCCAGCGCCGCCCGTTGTCCCGCGTACCTGTTGTTCCGCGCACTAGCCCATGAGAATTCTGGTCGCCGAAGACGAAAAGATCAAACGCATCACGCTGGCGGACGATCTGTCCGGGCAGGGGCATGACGTCGTGACCGCGGCCGATGGCCTGCAAGCGCTGGGGCTGCTCGATCGCGAGCTGTTCGACGTCGTCGTGACAGACATCAAGATGCCCAAACTGGACGGCTTGGAGCTGCTGAAACGCGCCAAGGAAAAGGATTCGGCGTCGGCCAGCGTCGATTTCATCTTGATGACCGCGTACGGCAGCATCCCGGTGGCCGTCGAAGCCATGAAGTTGGGCGCGACGGATTTCATCACCAAGCCGTTTCGCAACGAAGACTTGTTTCCGATCATCCGGCGGATCGAACACCAGCGGCGCGAGGCCGGCGAGGATCCGGTTTCCGAGGTCCTGTCCGATCCGGACGCGGACGAGTTTGACCGCGAGATCATCGGCCGTTCAGAGGCCATGCAGCGTGTCAAGCGGATGATTCGCATCAGCGCTCGAACGGATGCCAACGTGCTGTTGGTGGGCGAGACCGGCGCGGGCAAGGATCTGTTGTCGGCCGTGATTCATCGCCACTCGCACCGCAGCCGCGGCCCGTTCGTCAAAGTCGGCTGCACGTTGTTTCCGGCGACGCTGATCGAAAGCGAGCTGTACGGGCACGAGGAAGGCTCGTTCACCGGCGCCGACCAGGGCCGCCAAGGGCGTTTCGAGCTGGCCGAGGGCGGCACGATCTACCTGGACGACGTCGATGACATCCCGCTCGAGCAGCAGGCCAAGCTGTTGCGGGCCATCGAAGAGAAGGTCTTCGAGCGCGTGGGCGGCAACAAACCGCGCAAGGCGGACGTGCGCATCATCGCCTCGACCAAGCTGAACTTGCTGGACAAAGTGTCCGACGGCACGTTCCGCCAGGATCTGTATTATCGCCTGGACGTGTTGCGGATTCTGGTTCCGCCGCTGCGCGAACGGCGCGAAGACATTCCCGCGTTGACCGAACATCTGCTGCGCCGCCTGGCTGGCAACAGCGGCTATGACTTGGAGCCGCAAGCGCTCGACGTGCTGGGCAGGCATCCCTGGCCGGGCAACGTCCGCGAACTGTATCATACGCTCGAACGGTCGTTGTTGATCGGTGGCGGCCAGATCACCGCGGATCTATTACAGGCCCAGATCGGCGGTCTGCCGTCGGAACGCGAACCCAGCCGGCCGAACGACGCGGGCGGCTCGGGCCAGGGCGGCTTCAAAGCAGCCATGGATTTCGCGGAAAAGCAACTGTTGCTCAACGCCCTGGAAGCGCGGGGCGGCAACAAGACGTCCGCGGCCCAGTCGCTCGGCATGAAGCCCTCGACCTTCCGCGACAAGCTGGCCAAGCACGGCATCCGTTGACGCACCGCGCGGCGGCGTCTGGGACGATACAACCCGGCGCCGGATCGCTTGGCACGATACCGCTTGGCACGATACCGCGTGGCACGGGCGGCCCAGGGCTGCGACCTGACAACGGCGGTCGCCGACAACGCGTCCGTCTGGAACCCGGGGGCAAGGCCGCGCTCGCCCGCGTTGGCGTGGCGCGCGGGGGGCCGCGACGATGGATTGCGCCGGACGGGAACATGCCGCGTCAAGTCTACAAAAAGCCGCCCGCGTTCCTATAATCTCTCGACCAACCGTTACCCGCCTTTAGACGAGATTGCAAGCTATGACCACGTGCACCGAGACGCGCCGCTTGGATTTGGCGCCATACAAGTCGATGGACAACGATGAACTGGCGCGCCGGATCAGCGCGGTGCGGGCCGAATTAGGATCCCGGCTGTTGATTCTGGGCCACCATTATCAGCAGGACGAGGTGATTGCGCACGCCGATCTGCGGGGCGACAGTTACCAGCTCAGCAAGACCGCGGCGGACAGCGAAGAGTGCCGCACGATCGTGTTCTGCGGCGTGCATTTCATGGCCGAGACGGCGTGCGTGCTGGCCAACCGTCCCGAACGGCTGGCTGCGCGCCAGGGCGAGCGAGTCAAGGTAATCCTGCCGGACATGGCCGCGGGCTGTTCAATGGCCGACATGGCGGCGATCGAACAGGTCGAGGCGGCGTGGGAAGATCTGGGCGAGATCATCGACACGTCCGACATGACGCCCGTCACGTACATCAACTCGGCGGCGACGCTCAAGGCATTCTGCGGACGGCATGGGGGGATCGTCTGTACGTCGACCAATGCCAAAGCCGTGCTCGAATGGGCCTTTGAACGGACCAGCCGCGTCCTGTTCTTCCCCGACCAGCATCTGGGCTGCAATACGGCGCGACGTTTGGGAATCTCGCTCGAACAGATGCCGATCTGGAATCCGTACGAACCGGAACTCGGCGGCAACAGCGAAGAGACGATTCTGAACAGCCGCGTGCTGTTGTGGGCGGGGCATTGCAGCGTACACAAGATGTTCCGGCCCGAGCACGTCCATCATTTTCGTCAGCAAGTGCCGGGCATTCGCGTGTTGGTCCATCCCGAGTGCACCTATCAGGTGGTCGATCTGGCTGACGATTACGGCTCGACTGCCAAGATCGTCAAGTCGATCGAACAGGCGCCGCCGGGCAGCAAGTGGGCGATCGGCACCGAGGTGCATCTGGTCAACCGCCTGAAGAACGCGCATCCCGAGCAAGAGATTCATTTCCTCTCGCCGGTCGTCTGCATGTGCGCGACGATGTACCGGATCGATCTGCCCCACCTGTGCTGGAGCTTGGAAAACCTGGCGGCCGGACACCATGTCAACGTGATCGAGGTGGACGA
Source organism: Candidatus Anammoximicrobium sp. (assembly GCA_032229885.1). GTDB lineage: Bacteria > Planctomycetota > Planctomycetia > Pirellulales > Pirellulaceae > Anammoximicrobium. The sequence continues at coordinate 12,836 of JAVYAJ010000309.1, forward strand.
GGAGACCAGTCGCTGGGGACGCATCGCGTTGGAGCGGATGCTGAGCGTGACTTGAATCCGCGGCGCGGCGTCGCGTCGGCCGCGGTCATTCGGAATTCGCGTCGTCGACCTTCCGCCGCCAAAAATCGCGGGCTGCGCGGTGATGGTCGAGCACCGCGTTTCGCTGTTCGCCCGGCGGCAAATCGATTCGCCGCGCCCGTTCGTACACCCAGTCGAAGAAGAACTGAGCTGCGCGGCGACTGATCCGCGGCTGCCCGTCGATTTCGACGTACCAGGGTCCGGTCGACGCAAAGCGGTAGGTCTTGGGATGACTGGTCACGGCGCGCACGAGCATCCAGCCGCTGTGATCGAAGGCAACTTGGGGTAGCCGGCCGCCGGCGGCGGCCCAGTCTTGCAGCCGGACCTCGTGGGCCACGGCTCCGTCTTTGACGATCTCGAGGTAATCCACGGGTTCGCGGATCGAAAGGTTCAACGTCGCCTGGCAGGACACCGTTTGGCCCGCCGCCGCGAGGAACACGTGTCCGGGCAGTTGGCCATTCACTCGCGGATCGCGAATCAGCGGCCCGTTGGTGACCACGACCTGGCCCGCCCGCAGATTCCGCCACCACGCGTCGTAATCCAACTGGGGGCCGCAGTGGACGTAGACGCGGTTGTATCCCACGGGATTGGGAACCGCTCCGGACCCGCTGCCTGCCGAAGGCGGGATTCGCCAGCCGCAATCCAGCAACCGGTAGTAGATGGCCTGGGACCACCGACCGTTCCCGTGCGGCGCAGGATACTCGATTCGCTCGCGCGGCTTGCCGTCGGACTCACTGTCCCACATCTGATCGCGCTGCATGTGATCGTTGCACAGCCCGATCGAATCGACGTGCCCGCTGGCGACCCAGACCGGCAGATCCCAGTCGAACGGGCGCGCCGCAGCGACGTGCGCAGCGGCGGTTTGGCGGGCCTGTGCTAGGTACTCGCTGGAACTGGGACTCTCGCGATCGGCGCCCACAAGGGGCAATGGACCTGGCAGGTTGAAGTACAGCAGCGCCCCGCCCGCGCGTTCGTCTTCGCCGGCCATCACCTGGTAAAACCGGTCGCTGTCGATGCGGGCAACCAATCTAGGTGGCGCAGCGTTCGACGTCCAGGCGTTTTCCACGTTGGTCCAGGTAATGACGGGCACGACGTGCAAATCTTCGGCGCGCATCAGCAGTTCGATCTCGGACAGCGCCCGGTGGACGTGCAGATCCCCAGACCACCAGCCCTCGTGCTTCATGTCGACAAAACGTTCCATCGTCACTTCGCGGCTGTCCGCATCGCCGCGGCGGATCTCGAAATGGCCGGTTCGGACCCGGTACTCGGGCCCTCGCTCCATCTCGAACGTGTAACGTCCGGGGCGCAGTTCGAGCACGGCTTTGCCTGGAACGACAAAATGATCGTGCCAGAACGGCAGCTTGGCTGCCTTGACTGGCTTGCCCAGCGCGTCCTTCAGGTGCATCCGCACGGCGATTGGCTGTTTATCCTCCGCGTCGATCACGCGCAGCTCGAACTCGCCCCCGCCGGCGGCAGGCCACGCCGTCCGTTCTGTTCTCGGCGAGCCAGCGAACAACATCGCCAGCACGGCCACCCTCGCGATCCGCCGCTGTGCCGATCTCCATCGATTCGCTCCGCCCCGCATGTCGTCCTTCGAGTTCATGCCTTCTATACCGTCCGTTCTGTTTGTTTTGTCGCTGTCTTTGCGTTCGTCAGTGTCGCTCAATTCACCCCTCGGCCTCTTCAACGCTACCCTCTTGCCCCGCAAAAATCGAAAAAAAATCTCATTTATTTCGTTGACAGATTGCCGCCATCCGATATATTCTTGGCATTCTTCAGCAGGAGGTCAACAATCGTTCTTTCCACCACGGCACAGCACGCGGTTCGAGCGCTGGTACACTTGGCCACCTTGCCCGAAGGAGACTTTGTCTTGGGCCGTGAACTGGCGGAGATGGCGGGAATTCCGGCGAATTTCCTTGCCAAGATCATGCTCACGTTGCGGCACGCCGGGATCGTCGATGCCACGCGCGGCCTGGGTGGAGGGTATCGCATGTTGAAGAATCCCAGCCGGGTGACATTGATGGAGGTTGCGGAGCTGTTCGATGGGATCAACGCCCGGCCGGGCTGCTTCATGGGTGGCAGGCACGCTTGCGGCGTTCAGGGTTCCTGTTCGGCCCATTCGCGTTGGAGCGCTGTCTGCGAGGCGTATCTGCGATTTATGACCGAGACGACGATCGCCGACGTTGGCGCGGGCGGCGAGGCAGAGCACCCTCGGCTGCATCATCTTACTTAATAGGAGGCACAATCCACAGTGAATCTTCAACTTGATTCGTGGCGGCGGCAGTTGGCGCGTGCATCCCTGGTATTCAGTCGCAGCCGCGCGGGGTTGTGCGGGCTCTTCGTGCTCGTTCTCGCGTTGACCGTTGATCAAGCGTGCGCCCAGGACGCGGTCCAGTTCTTTCGTCAGAATTGCACGAGCTGCCATACCATCGGTGGCGGCCGACTGACGGGGCCGGACTTGAAGGACGTCACCAAGCGGCAGGAACGAAGCTGGTTGCTCAATTTCATCCAGCACCCGACGGACGTGTTGAACAGCGGCGATCCGTATGCCTTGAAGCTGAAGGACGAGGCTCGCGGCGCGATCATGGCGCCCATTGTCGGCATGACCCCGGCCCTGGCGGACGAACTGCTGAATCTGATCGACGCCGAATCGGCGTTGGAGGAATCCCAATTCAAGGGGATGGTCGTGTCGACGGAACCGTTCACTGCGCGCGATATCGATCAGGGCCGCAGTTATGTATTGGGCACCGCGAGTTTGAGTGGCGGCGGGGCGGCGTGCATTAGTTGTCATTCCGTCCGCGGCGTCGGCGCGCTGGGAGGTGGCCGGTTGGGTCCGGATTTGACGCTGGTGTACCAACGGTTGGGCGGCGATTCGCCGCGCAAGAATTTGACAGCCTGGTTGACTTCGCCGGCCACGACAACGATGGCGGCGATGTTTCGCTCGCAGCCGCTGTCCACCGACGAGATCAACGGTTTGGTCGCGTTTTTCGAGCACAGTGCCCAGCAGGGCGGAGAAGAAGACGCCAGCGGGCCGTTGGCTTTTCTGTTGCTGGGCGTCATTGGCGGCATCTGCGTCATGATCGGGCTGGACACCTACTGGCGAAACCGACTCCGCGATGTCCGTCGCTCGCTGGTCGCCGCCGCGTGCCGCGCCCTGCTGGGCGAACGCGTGGTCAGCAAGTGATCTGAGACAAGCGTCTCAGGCCGTTCGCACGCGGGGTTTTCGCGCGGCGAGGCGAACGCCAAGCGAGCAGACGAAATCCGAAACGTTCACGTTTTTTGACTAGAGGAAAGCGGTTGCCATGTCGGGACGCGATGCCATTGCCTGGATCAAAGACGAAACCAAAGCGCACCTTCGGGGCTGGGAAGAATTTTATCGTAATCGGTGGCAGCACGACAAGGTCGTCCGGAGCACGCACGGCGTGAATTGCACGGGCGGCTGTACCTGGATGATCCACGTCAAGGACGGCTTGGTGACTTGGGAGATGCAGGGGCTGGACTATCCGCAGTTCGACCCGTCGTTGCCGCCGTACGAACCCCGCGGATGTCAGCGCGGCATCTCGTACTCGTGGTATCTGTACAGCCCGTTGCGCGTCAAATATCCGTACATTCGCGGCGCGTTGTTGGATCTGTGGAAGAGCGCCCGGGCGGCACACGATGATCCGGTGGCCGCCTGGAAATCGCTGGTCGGCAACGAGGCCAAGCGGCGCCGGTGGCAGCAGGCCCGTGGCAAGGGCGGGCTGCGGCGCACCGATTGGGCTACGGTGCTCGAACTGATCGCAGCGTCTCAGGTGCATACGATCCAGGCGTATGGACCCGATCGCATCATCGGTTTTTCGCCGATTCCGGCCATGTCAATGATCAGCTTTGCCAGCGGTGCGCGAATGCTGCAGTTGATGGGCGGCACGATGCTGTCGTTCTACGACTGGTACTGCGACTTGCCGCCGGCCTCGCCGGAGGTGTGGGGCGAGCAGACCGACGTCCAAGAGTCGGCCGACTGGTACAACGCCAAGCTGCTGGCGGTCATGGGCTCGAATCTCAGCATGACCCGCACGCCCGACGTTCATTTTGCGGCCGAAGCCCGCCACAACGGCACCAAGATGTGGGTGTTTTCGCCCGACTTCAGCCAGGTCTCCAAGTACGCGGACGACTGGGTCGCGGTCAACGCCGGGCAGGATGGGGCGTGGTGGATGGCCGTGACGCACGTGTTGTTGAAGGAATATCATCACGAGCGCCAGGTTCCGTATTTCATCGACTACACCAAGAAAAACACCGACGCGCCCTATTTGGTCGAGATTCGAAGCGAGGACGGCCGTCTGCGTGCCGGCCAGTTGCTGCGCGCGGGTCGGCTGGCCAAGTACGCCAAGGAAGAGCATGGCGAGTGGAAGTTCTTGATGTGGGATCAGGCCGCCGACGGGCCCAAAATGCCGATGGGCAGCTCGGGATTTCGCTGGGGCCAGACGCAGGGCAAATGGAACCTGGAACTCAAGGACGGCGCGGACGGCAGCGCGATCGATCCCGTGCTGACCTTTCTGCCTAAGCACGACGAAGTCCTGACCGTCGCGTTGGACAATTTCGCGGACGGGGGCGTCACCTCGCGCAGCGTGCCGGTCCGGCGGCTCGCGCTGGCCGACGGGACCAGCGTCCTGGTGACCACGGTCTACGATCTGATGATGGCCCAGCACGGCGTGCCGCGCGGATTGGGCGAAGGTTATCCGGCCGACTATAACGACGCCGACTCGCTGTACACGCCGGCCTGGTCCGAGAAGTACACCGGAATCGGTCGCGAGACGCTGATCCGCTTTGCCCGCGAATGGGGGCAGACGGCCGAACAGACCAACGGCAAATGCACGATCATCATCGGCGCGGGCATCAATCACTGGTACCACGGCAATTTGATGTATCGCGCGGGAATCAGCGCGCTGATGCTGTGCGGCTGCGTCGGCGTCAACGGCGGCGGTCTGGCGCATTATGTGGGTCAGGAAAAACTAGCCCCGCAAGAGCCTTGGAGCGCCATTTCGATGGCTCGCGACTGGTATCCCGTGTCGCGGCTGCAGAATGGGCCGAGCTTCCACTATGTCCATACCGACCAGTGGCGCTACGAACGCGATTTTACCGATTACCACACGGTGCCGCATACGCCGGATGGCAAGCCGCTCGTCGGCGGACACACGATGGATCATCAGGTCCGCGCGGTCCGGAACGGGTGGCTGCCGTTTTATCCCCAGTTCAACAAGAATTCACTGGACCTCGTTCGCGAGGCTCAGGCCGCGGGCGCGAAATCCGACGACGAGATCGTCAAGTACGTCGTCGACCAGTTGCAGTCCCGCCAGTTGAAATTCTCGGTCGAGGATCCCGACGCTCCAGAAAACTGGCCGCGCGTGTGGTTCATCTGGCGCGGCAATGCGCTGATGGCCAGCGCCAAGGGTCACGAGTACTTTTTGAGGCACTATCTCGGCACGCACAGCAATTTCATCAGCGAGGATCTGGCCGGAGACTCGGTGAAGGATGTGGTGTGGCGCGACGAAGCGCCGCCGGGCAAGCTGGATCTGGTGGTCGATCTCAACTTCCGGATGGACACCTCGGCGTTGTATTCGGACATCATCCTGCCGGCGGCGACCTGGTACGAGAAAGCCGACCTGAACTCGACGGACATGCACAGCTTTATCCATCCGCTGTCGCCGGCGGTGCCGCCGTGTTGGGAGTCCAAGAGCGATTGGCAGATCTTTCACGCGATCGCCAAACGGTTTTCCGAACTGGCGGCCGTACATTTTCCCGAGCCCGTCCGGGATCTCGTCGCCACGGCGCTGGCTCACGATTCCCCGGCGGAGATCGCCCAATCCGAGATGCTGGATTGGATCCACGGCGAGGTCGAAGCGATCCCCGGCAAAACGATGCCCGGTTTTCGCATCGTGACCCGCGACTACAAGAACTTGGGGCGGCAGTACGCGGCCTTCGGGCCGCTGGCTCGCGACAAGGGGCTCGGCGCGCATGGGACGCACTATGCGATCGACGACGAGTACGCCGCCGCGCTGCTCACGCAGCCCACGGCCGTGGTTGGCGGCGAGCGGCTGCTGTCGCTGGCCGAAGACGAACAGGTCTGCAACACGATCCTGCGGTTCGCCACGGTGACCAACGGGAAACTGGCGTATCGATCCTATCAAAACATGGAAAAGAAGGTCGGGCTCCCGCTGGTGCACGTGGCGGAGGGCTTCCGCGAGCAGCGGACCTCGTTCCGCGACCTGCAATCCCAGCCGCGGCGGTTGATCAACAGCCCGATGTGGTCCGGACTGATCCACGGCGAGCGGGCCTACTCGGCGTTCACGTACAACGTCGAGTGCCGCGTGCCCTGGCGGACGCTGACGGGGCGTCAGCACTTCTATCTGGATCATCCGATGTACTTGCAGTTCGGCGAGCACCTGCCGACGTTCAAACCCAAGCCCGCGCCCACGGAGTATGCGGATCTGAAGTTCAGCACCGAGGTCGGACCGACGAAGATGCTGAACTATCTGACGCCGCACGGCAAGTGGCATATCCACAGCACGTACGGCGAGACCGAACGCATGACCACGCTGTCACGCGGCTGCGATCCGCTGTGGATAAACGACAAGGACGCGATCGAGATCGGGATCGTCGACAACGATTGGGTCGAGGTGCACAACGACAACGGCGTGGTGGTCACGCGAGCCGCGGTCAGCGCCCGCATCCCGCCCGGCATCTGCATCCAGTACCATTCGCCCGAGCGGACGTACGGAGTGCCGAAGTCGCCGCTCCGCCAGTTCCGCCGCGCCGGAGGCCACAACAGTTTGACGCGGACGCGGCTGAAACCGAACTTGATGGCCGGAGGTTACGGACAGTTCACCTACCACCTCAATTACTGGGGGCCAGTCGGCTGCAACCGAGACACGCATATCTTGGTTCGCAAGCTTCCGGAATTGGTGTGGTGACCAGGCTCGGATCGACCGGTCCGCGGGCGGCGTCCGCTCAGGGCGGTGCGCGCCGTCTCGCGACGAATGGCCGACCAAGGGTCCGGCAAATAGTCCGACATAAAGGGCGACGAGATTAGTGCGCCGCCTCGGTTTTGTTCGCAACGGCGAGAGCGCGTCAGGCTTGCAGTCCTGATCTAATATGAGGAACCTTTCCGTGGATATTCGCTCGCAGATCTCGATGGTTTTTCACCTGGACAAGTGCATCGGCTGTCACACGTGCAGCATCGCCTGCAAGAACGTGTGGACCGATCGCAAGGGCGCCGAGTACATGTGGTGGAACAACGTCGAGACCAAGCCCGGCACGGGCTATCCGACCGATTGGGAAGATCAAGACAAATACCAAGGCGGGTGGATCGTCAAGGACGGCAAGCTCCAGTTGCGTTCGACCAGCAAGGGCCGGTCGATTTTCAACACGTTTCATCACCCGAACCAGCCCACCGTCGACGACTATTACGAGCCTTGGACGTACACGTTCGAGGATCTGTTCAACGCACCCGAAGGCTCCGATCAGCCGGTTGCTCGACCGATCTCGAAGATCACCGGCGAGCCGATCGAGATCAAGGCCGGGCCGAACTGGGATGACGATCTGGGAGGATCGCCGGTCTATGCCGCGAACGATCCCAACCTGGACGCGTTGACGCCCGAACAACGTGACCAGTTGTCCGCGATCGAACGGCTGACCTTCTTCTATTTTCCGCGGATCTGCAACCACTGCCTGAATCCGGCTTGCGTCGCGGCGTGCCCATCCGGCGCGTTGTACAAGCGGGGCGAAGACGGGATCGTCCTCCTGGACCAGAAGCGCTGCCGCGGCTGGCGAGCCTGCGTGCCCGCGTGCCCCTACAAGAAAACGTATTACAACTGGTCGACCGGCAAATCCGAGAAGTGCATCCTGTGCTATCCGCGGCTCGAGACCGGCCAGGCCCCGGCCTGCTTCCACAGTTGCGTAGGGCGAATTCGCTATCTCGGCGTTCTGCTGTACGACGCCGCTCGAATTGAGGCGGTCGCCTCGCTGCCCGACGAAGAGCTGATCGACGGCCAGCGGGAGATGATCCTGGATCCGTTCGATCCCGAGGTGATCGCGGCGGCCCGCAAAAACGGCGTTCCCGAATCGACGATCGAGGCAGCCCAAAAATCGCCCGTCTACAAGTTCGTCAAGACTTGGAAGATCGCCCTCCCGGCGCACGCCGAGTACCGCACGTTGCCGATGTTGTTCTACGTGCCGCCGATGTCGCCCGTGATGTCCACTCGCACCGGCGACGTGCTCGAACATGTCAGCCAGAACTTGTTTCACGACATCGACGAGAGCCGCGTGCCTCTGAAGTATTTGGCCGAGCTGTTCGGGGTCGGAAACGAGTCCAAGCTGCGGTATGCGCTGCACAAGCAGAAGGCCGTCCGCTGGTATCGCCGCGCCCAGACGGTGGGCGACGTACGGCCGGATCTGGTCGAGCGGATTTTGCGCGAATCCGACTCGAGCGAAGAGGAAGCCGAGGCCATCTATCGCCTGACGGCGCTGTGCAAGTTCGAGGATCGATTCGTGATCCCGCCGGCGCATCGCGAACAGGCGCTAGAGATGATCGACGACCCCATGGAGCACAAGCAGATGGCCGGATTCGGATTCCGCGAAGCTCCGCAGCGCGGAATGTAGGAGAGATGACGATGATCACGAATCAAGCGTTGCACGACGCGGCCCGCGGGACGGACCGCGCCGCCTCGAATTCGATCGACCCGCCGACGGCGGCGTCCGACCTGGCGCCGGGAGCGGGCGACACCGTTCCCGCCGCGGCGGGTGTGGGCGACACGCCGCCGGGCGAGTTCGCCGAGCAGTGGACCTCGGACCACTCGCATCCGGCCGACACCACCGGCCAGGCGCTGGCCGTGGCGCTGACCTATCCGGACGCCTGTTTTGCCCAACGGCTCGACGAGACGATCGCGTATGTTCAGACCACGGCCCCGGAGGCCGCGACGCTGCTGACTCGGTTTCGCGCCGCCACCGAGACGCTGTCGCCCGAGGGGCGCGAAGAACTGTATACGCGCACCTTTGACATCAACCCCACGTGCTCGCTCGAGATCGGCTGGCATCTGTTTGGCGAAGACTATTATCGCGGCGCGATGTTGGTGCGTCTGCGAGCCGAACTGCGCCGTCATGGAATGCAGGAATCCAGCGAGCTGCCGGATCACCTCGAGTACGTGTTGCCACTGTTGGATCGGATGGCGCCGGACGAGGCGCAGGCCTTTGCCGACGCCTGTGTCATCCCGGCGCTGGACAAAATGCTGATCGCGTTCGAGGGGTCGGACAATCCTTATGGCGACGCCATGATGGCCGTCGCCATGTTTCTGAAGCAACGTTTTGTGCCCGCGCGGGCAGGAGATCAGTGATGAGCGGCTATCTTCCGAATCTGGAACTGCTGTTGCTTGTGGTGCTGCCCTACGTAGCGCTGGTCATTTTCTTCCTGGTGACGATCCAGCGCTATCGCCGGCGCCCGTTCACCTACTCGAGCCTATCCTCGCAGTTTCTGGAGAATCGCCAACAGTTCTGGGTTTCGATCCCGTTTCACTACGGGATCATCATTTTGTTCCTGGGGCACTTGATCGGCCTGTTGATCCCCCGCTCGGTCTTGGCCTGGAACAGCCACCCGCTCCGCTTGTACATCCTCGAAGTGAGCGCGCTGGCGTTCGGGATCATGACGTTGGTGGGGATGCTGAACATGATCATGCGCCGCGCTCAGGTCAGCAAGATCCGAGCCACGACGAGCGCGATGGATTGGGTCGTCTACGCCTTGCTGCTGTTGCAGGTGCTCAGCGGCGTCGGGATTGCCGTGATGTACCCGTGGGGCAGTTCCTGGTACGCGGCCGCCGCGGCGCCGTATCTGCAATCCATTTTCCTGTTGCAGCCGAACACCAGCTATGTCGTCGGCATGCCTTGGCTGGTCCTGTTCCACATCGTCAACGCCTGGGTGATCATTCTGGTGTTCCCGTTCACCCGCCTGGTCCATATCTTGGTGGCCCCGTTTCCGTACCTTTGGCGCAAGCCCCAGGTGGTGCGGTGGTATGGTCGGGCTGACCAGCGATAGAGAGCGCTAGGGAGCGGGCGATCGGCCTGATCGGCGAGCAGCATTCGAGGCGAGAGCAGCGACTATGGATCGAGACCAGAACAAGTCAGACCAGCGCACCGGTTGGTGGATTCTGGCCGTCAACACGTTCGGCTTCGCGGTCTGTTTTATGGCCTGGATGATGAACGGCGTGTTGGTGACGTACCTGGTGGACAACGGCGTGTACCACTGGGACGCCGGCGCCATCGGCTGGCTGATCGGGATTCCCGTGTTGAGCGGTTCGCTCCTACGACTGCCGATGGGCGTAGCGACGGACAAGTGGGGCGGCCGCCCCGTATTTGCGGCATTGTTGGCGCTGTCCGCGGTGGCTACGTATACGGTGTCCTGGTGTGATAGCTACTGGCAGTTCTTTTTCGCGGGTCTGCTCTTCGGGATCTGTGGCTCGAGCTTTGCGGTGGGGGTCGCGTACACGTCCGTATGGTTTCCGCAGAATCGCCAGGGGTTGGCTTTGGGGATTTTCGGCGCGGGCAACGTCGGCGCGGCCGCGACGAGCTTTGGCGCGCCCTGGATTTTGCGATGGTTGACCAACACGGGTGAAAACCTCGAGGCCTGGCGCGGGTTGCCCAAGATCTATGCCGGTCTGTTGTTGGTCACCGCCGTCTTGTTCGCGTTGACGACCACCAATCGACTGCCCGCCGGCGCCGCCAAGAAGACGCTGCTCCAGCGGCTCGAGCCGCTGCGTTTTCTACGGGTGTGGCGATTCGGTCTGTACTACTTCTTTTTGTTCGGTGGCTTCGTCGGGTTAGCTCAGTGGCTGGTCCCGTACTATGTCAATGCGTACGGCGCGACCGTCGTGTTGGCTGGCGCCTTGGCCGCCTGCAACAGTCTGCCATCGGGCGTATTTCGCGCGCTGGGCGGCTGGCTGTCGGATCGCTGGGGCGCGCGGCGAGTCATGTACTGGGTTCTGGGCTCGTCCATGGTGTGCTGCTTGGCGATGTCGGTGCCTCAGATGAATATCTTTGCGCCCGGCAGCGGCATTACGGCGCGGTTTGCGGGAACGGTCGAGCGGGTGACCGACGCCGAGATCACGGTCGTTTCCCCGAAGACGGGGGCGACGACGTATGCCTTGCGACCGAAGACTCGCGAATTGGCCACCGACGAAGAACGTCACTCGGGGATGTTGATCTGGCCGCGATCCATGGCGTGGCAAGAGATCATCGTCAAACCGGGCCAGCAGGTCGCCAAAAAACAGCTCTTGGCGCGGGGGATGACGGAAATCTTCTTTCAAGCCAACATGTGGATTTTCACCGGCCTTAGCCTGATCCTGGGCGCGGTCATGGGGATCGGAAACGCGGCGGTCTACAAGCACATTCCGAACTATTTTCCGCACGAAGTCGGCGTCGTGGGCGGGATCGTCGGCGTGTTGGGAGGGTTGGGTGGATTCGTCTGTCCGGTGATTTTCGGCTATCTGTTGGAGGCCGTCGGCTTGTGGACCAGTTGTTGGATGTTCTTTTTTGTGGTGGGCGCCGTGTGTCTGATCTGGATGCACATGGTGATTCGAGGAATGTTGCTGACTGAGGCCCCGGAGTTGATGAGCGAAATGGATATGGTTTCTCCGGAACGGGCAGCTCAAAGATGAACAGACCCGCCGTCAAGGAAAAGAGCGGCCTGGATTGCGGAAAGGTGAAAGAAGGAAGGGTGAAAGTAAGGAATGACGCCCGAACGTGAGAGACGCGATCGCCGCCGTGACCGGCGTTGAGGCCGGCGCGTAGGGGCGGCGTCGCGTAGGCGGCGTGCGAGGCGCGGCCGGCGCAAAGCAGGGCGAGTTTCGAATAGCCGTTGGCGCGATGGCGTGTGTCGTTGGCGCGACGAACCGGAGGCGACCGCTCGGAGGCGGTTCCGATCGCTCAACGGGGTGAGGCGGAGAGAGAAGGGAACGCGAACGAGGGGCAGCGGCGGCCTTGATTGTCCCGGTTGCCTTGGAGAGATCAACGAATCGAACCGCGCGCTGCGGCGCCGAGATAGTCTTCTGAGGATCCGATGAGTCGTCTCACAATTACGATGGTTTTGCTCGCGGGGATCGGCGGCTGTCTGCTGCTCCTGTCGGCGACGGCGAATTCGTGGCATCTGCCGGGCAACAATCAGGGCTACGAGCCCGTGCAGCCGATCGCGTTTTCGCACCAGTTGCACGCGGGCGAGTTGGGCATTCAATGCCTGTACTGCCACTCGGGCGCCGAGGTTAGCCGCACGGCGGGCCTGCCGACGGGCGAGACGTGCCTGAACTGTCATCGCTATGTCACGGCGACCCTGGCGGCGATGCGGGCCGAGGACGCGGCCGCGGAGAAGGAAAAGCGCGCACCGAAACCGGTGATTTCGGAGGAACTGAAAAAATTGTACGACGCCATGGCCGTGGACGCGCAGATGAACCCGGATCCGCAGCACGCGCGTCCGATCGAGTGGGTTCGCGTCCACAACCTGCCCGACTTTGTGCATTTCGACCATCGGGCTCACGTCCAAGCGGGCGTCGCGTGTCAACACTGCCACGGCCCCGTCGAGACGATGTACCGGATGCGGCAATTCAGCACGCTCGAGATGGGCTGGTGCGTCAACTGTCACCGGGACGCCAACGCGCACGGCCTGAACGGCAAGCGAGTCAACGCTTCGATCGATTGCGCGACCTGTCACCTGTGAGCGCGCGGAATCGGGCGATCCGAGACAGACGCAACCGCAGAGAAAGAACCGTGGGTGCTCCGGCGTTCGGCCCGACGTGTGGGCCGGAGTTGGCGTAGGGGCTAGAACTGGCGTAAGGCCTGAAGTTCGTGAACCGGGATTTCGAGGCCAAACGTCGAGTCGAAAGGCAAGCAGGGAGGGTTGGCGCGCCGCGTCGCCTCGAGTGGAAAGCAATGCGATCCCGTGTCGGCGGCCGTGGAGTGCCGGAGAGAGAGGCCGCCTCGCGGTTTGCTTGTCCGCGATTCGTCGCGCGACGGCGACGGGCGGCGGCGACGGGCGGCGGCGACGGGCGGCATGGATCGGAAGCACAAGGCACTTACGTTCCCAATAGAGGCTATAGATAAATGTCTGAACCGTACGACACTGGACACTGGCCGAATCCCGACGCGATGCCGCGCGAGCGAATCGCGCCGATCGGACAGGCCGATCTGGATGCTTCGCGAGACGACTTGATTGGCGTCGACCGACGACAATTCCTCGAGGCGTCCGGATTCGCGTTGTTTTTGTCTGCGCTCAGCGGCTGTATGCGAGCGCCCGTCCAGCAGGTTCTGTCGCTGCCCGAACGCGAAGAGGGCGCGGCGGCCGGGCTGGCTCGCTATTACGCCTCGACGTGCGGCGGCTGCTCGGCGGCGTGCGGCGTCTTGGTCAAGACCCGCGATGGCCGGCCGATCAAGCTCGAAGGGAACCCTGACCACGGCCTGTCCCAAGGCGGGCTGTGCGCAATCGGTCAAGCCGAGGTGTTGACGCTGTACGACAGCCACCGGCTGCGCGAACCGACATTGGACGGCCAGCCGGCCGAGTGGCGCCGCGTGGACACGCGGATCCGCCAACGAATCGAGACCGCGGGCAAGGACGGTCGCGACGTCGTCCTGTTGACCGGAACGATTCACAGCCCGACGACGCGGGCCGCGATCGAACGATTCTTGGCCAGCGTGCCCGGTTCGCGGCACGTGTCGTATGACGCGCTGGCGGCCACCGCGATCGGCGCCGCCCACCAGCAGACGCATGGACGGCGCGTGATTCCGCGCTATCGTTTCGACCGGGCCGAGGTGATTGTTTCGCTGGGCGCGGATTTTTTGGGAACCTGGATCTCGCCCGTCGAGTTTACGGCCGGCTATCGCGTGCATCGCGCGCCGTCGGGCGTTCCGCCAACGATGTCGTATCATCTGCAGATCGAGCCGCGTCTGTCGCTGACCGGCTGCAATGCAGACGAACGGTGGACGGCGCCGCCGGGCGAGATGGGACCGATCGTGGGCCGCTTGGCGCAGAAGCTGGCGGCTCGCGCGGGACGGCCGCTCGAGGGCGAGCCGCCGGCCAGCGCCTGGGACGACGCCCGGCTCGAGGCTTTGGCCGATCGGTTATGGAAGGCTCGCGGCAAGTCACTGGTGGTCTGCGACAGCCAGGACGTGGCCACGCAGGTCGTGTGCAACTGGATCAATGGCGTCCTCGACGGATACGGACAGACGCTGGAGATCACGGCCGATTCTCGTCAGCGTTCGCCGGACGAAGGGCCGCTGGCCGAACTGCTGGATCGGTTGGACAAGAGACAAGTCGGCGTGCTGGTGATCGCCGGAGTGAATCCCGCGTATGACCTGGCGGGCATCGCCAATTGGGAACAGTTGCTGCGGGGCGATAAAACGCCGCTGGTCGTTCGCCTGAGCCAACAGGACGACGAGACCGCGGCTCTGGCGTCGTGCGTCTGTCCGGAAAGCCACTGGCTGGAGAGCTGGTCGGACGCCGAGCCGGTGACCGGGACGCTGAGCCTGTGCCAGCCCACGATTCCGCTGTTGGGCGCGTCGCGCAGCTTGCTGG
>JAVYAJ010000310.1:0-18155 GCA_032229885.1 Candidatus Anammoximicrobium sp.
GGCGGTACGCGTACTCAAGGCGGTACGCGGCAGGATGCCGCGTCCACGAAGCCGGATCCCGGGCCCTCGTCCGTGTCGGTCCGCGTCCAGCCGTGATTTGCTGTGCCCGCGCGCCGCGCGGGCAAGCGTTGGTGTGGCGGTCGGTCAGGCCGTCTTGGCCAGCGCCTCGCTGTGAGCTTGGATCTTGCGGACCGCGGCGACGATATGTTCGACGCTGCTGCGCTCGGCCAGCAGGACGGTCTGTGGCAGGCCGACGACGGTCTCGCAGACCTGCTTGTTGCCCTTTAGCTCCTGGAAGCTGTCGCGATATTCCTTCAGCCGCGCGGCGCTGAACAGCCGCTGGAATCCGCGCGAGGCGATCGCCTCGTCCAGCAGGCCGTCGTTGTACTGCTCGTGGTAGCCGCCGCCACAGGGGATGCCCTCGGCGCCCATCGCGCGGAAGAACTGCTGGCGGGGCAGCCCGTGGAACCGCTCGGCGTCGTAGCGGAATGCGTACAGGTGCCAGACCGGTCGGCTGTCGGCGGCCAAGCGGACCGGCTGGATGCCGGGAATCTCGGCCAACGCGGCGGACAGATAGGCGGCGTTCTCTTGACGCTGGGCCGTGTCTCGAACCAGGTTGTCGATCTGCTGCGAGAGCATCGCGCCCTGATAGTGCTGCATGCGGAAGTTGGTTCCACGGGTAAAGCAGCCGCTCCCCTGGAACGTTCCCGTCGCCCGGCCGCAGTTGTGGTAGGCCAGACAGCGGTCGATCAGTTCGTCGCTGTCGCTGGTCACCGCGCCGCCCTCGCCCGACGTGATGTGCTTCGAGTTCTGGAAGCTGAAGCAGCCGACGTCGCCGAGCGTGCCGCACTTGCGGCCTTTGTAATCTGCCAGCCAAGCCTGGCAGGCGTCTTCGATCACGGCCAGTTCGTTCTTTTTGGCGATCGCGTTGATCGTGTCCATCTCGCAGGGCAGGCCGTAGATGTGCACGGGCATGATGGCTCGCGTGCGATCGGTGATCCGGCTTTCGATCGAGGCGGGATCCACGGTCAGCGTCGCCGGGTCGGTGTCGGCGAACACGGGCAGCGCCTTGTGGATCAGAATCGTGTTGTACGTGGCGATGAACGTGTAGGGCGAGACGATCACTTCGTCGCCGGCGTCGACGCCCATGACGTGCAGGGCGGTGATCAAGGCCGTGGTGCCGCTGGAGGTGGCCATGCAGCGTTTCGCGCCGAGCAGTTTGGCCCAGGCGGCCTCGAAGTCCGGCACCTGCCGACCGCCGCCGGCGCGGCACCAGTGGCCGCTGCGCAGCACTTTCAGGATCTCGGGTTCCCAGGATTCGCTCCACCGCGGCCAGCCGGGCCAGCCGCCGCGATGGACGGGCGTACCGCCAAGTAGAGCCGGCTTGTCCGGCTCGGCGGCAAAGGCCAGCGGGGCGCGGCGCGCGCCGAGCCAAGTCAAGGCGGCAGAACCGGCAGCGGCAGCGGTCACAAATGCACGACGGGTCAGATCGGTACTCATTGCAGGCGACTCCTATCGGTACGTGAGTAGGCGGGACGGAAGCCCAGCATGCGACGCGGCGGCGTCTGAATGTATTGTCGCCGATTGACGCCGGGTTGGGTAGAGATGGAGCGGGCGGACGAGTAGGAGCGGGCGGACGGGTAGGGCCGGGCGAGGCGCTGTCTGCGAGCGGGCGGTCAGCGCAGCAGGTCGTGCAGATCCTGCAGATGTTGGGCGACGACGTGGATCACGCCGCGACGGTTTTCCAGGCGGCCGCGGACGAACCAAGCTTCGCTGTGGCCGGCGACGGCGTGAAACCGTTCCCAGATCGGCTTGTGCAGGACCAGGTTGACGGCGCCCGTTTCATCTTCCAACGTCACAAACGTGATTCCTTTGCCCGTGCTGGGACGCTGCCGGAGCAGCACCAGGCCCGCCACGTAGACCTGCCGACGACTGGGCAACGCGGCCAGTTGCGCCGCGGGCGTCGCCCGCAGTTGCTGCAGACGCTCGCGATGAAAGGACACCGGGTGCGGCCGCAGCGTCAGCCCGAGCGTCTGGTAATCGGTGGCGACCTGTTCCTGGACCGTCAGCGCCGGCAGGTCGGGGGTCGCGTCGGCCGGCGGATCGGCGCGATCCAGCAGCGGCCGCGGCGCGCGGCTGCGGGGCTGGGACAAGGCATCCCACGCCGCCCGTCGACGATCGCCGGCCAGCGATCCCAAAGCGTCGGCCTCGGCCAGGCGGCTGACGACGCCCTGCAACAAGCCGGCGCGGCGGGCGAACTGGTCGATCGTTTCAAAAGGCCCCGCCGCGCGGGCGCGGACGATGGCCGCGGCGTCTTTTTCAGCCAGGCCGCGGACCAGCCGCAGGCCCAGCCGCAGGATGCGCTCGCCCTCGAGCGTGCAATCCCAATGGCTGAAGTTGACGTCCGCCGGGCGCACCTCGACCCCATGTCGGCGGGCGTCGCCGACCAGTTGAGCCGGAGCGTAGAAGCCCATCGGCTGGCTGTTCAGCAGCGCGGCGGCGAACGCGGCCGGATAGTGGTGCTTCAAATACGCCGAGACGTACACCAGCAGGGCAAAGCTGGCCGCATGGGATTCGGGAAAGCCGTATTCGCCAAAGCCGCGAATCTGCTGAAAGATCCGTTCGGCGAACTCGGCGGACAGGCCGCGGCTGCGCATGCCTTCGAGCAGCTTTTGGTGAAACGCTTCGATGCGCCCGTTGCGTCGCCAAGCGCCCATCGCTCGGCGCAACTGGTCCGCCTCGCCCGGCGTAAATCCGGCCGCCACCACGGCCAGCTTCATCACCTGCTCTTGAAAGATCGGCACGCCCAACGTCCGTTCGAGCACGCCGCGAATCGCGTCGTTGGGATACGTCACCGGTTCGTCGCCCGCCCGCCGCCGCAGATATGGATGAACCATCTGGCCCTGGATCGGCCCTGGTCGGACGATGGCGACCTCGATCACTAGATCGTAGTAGCAACGGGGCCGCAGCCGAGGCAGCATGGCCATCTGGGCGCGACTCTCGATCTGAAACACGCCGATCGTGTCCGCTCGACAGATCATGTCGTAAACCTGCGTATCGTCCGTCGGGATGTTGGCCAGGGTCAACGCGCGGCCCGTGACCTGCCGGACCAGGGCAAAGCATTTGCGGATCGCCGTCAACATTCCCAGACACAGGCAATCGACTTTGAGAATGCCCAGCTCTTCCAGATCGTCCTTGTCCCACTCGATGACCGTGCGGTTCGGCATGGCGGCGTTTTCGACCGGAACCAACTCGCACAACGGGCCGCGCGTCATCACCATGCCGCCGACGTGCTGGGACAGATGCCGGGGAAATCCGAGCAACTCGGCGGTCAAGTACAGCCAGCGACGTCCGATCGGCGAATCGGTGTCGATGTCCATCTGGCGAAACCGCTGCTCCAACTCGCTGATCGGCGGGTCGACGTCGCTCGGTGCAGCATCGTTCGGTGCGACATCGTTCGGATCGGCGCCGCTCGGTCCGGGAACGGAGGGCGGAGAGCGGATGGCCGAGGACGGAGGCGCGTCGGACGGCGGCGGATCGGCGTGGCGCCGATAGCCGTACATGTTCTTGGCCAGCCGGTCGATGCGGTCCGGCGACAGGCCCAACGCCTTGCCCACGTCGCGAATCGCCGAACGCGCGCGATACGTGATCACGGCGGCGGCCAGCCCGGCTCGCTCGCGGCCATATTTTGCGTACAGGTACTGCAACACCTCCTCGCGCCGCTCGTGCTCGAAATCCACGTCGATGTCCGGCGCCTCGTTGCGTTCGCGGCTGATGAACCGCTCGAACAACAGGTCCGCCTTGTCCGGATCCACCGCCGTGATGCCCAGACAGTAGCAGACGGCCGAGTTTGCGGCCGAGCCGCGGCCTTGGCATAGGATCTGCCGTGAACGGGCGAACTCGACCAAGTCCCAGACGGTCAGAAAATACGCTTCGTATCGCAGATCGCCGATCAACTGCAGCTCGTGCTCGACCAGTCGTCGCACCTTGTCTGGCACGCCTTGCGGATAGCGCCGTCGAGCGCCCTGCCAGGCCAGCCGCGTGAGATGTTCCAGCGGCGTCAGGCCCGGCGGCGCAAGCTCGCGAGGATATTCGTAGCGCAATTCGTCCAGGGAAAACGTACATCGATCCGCGATCTCGCGGACCTGCCACAGCGCCTCGGGCATGTCGGCAAACAGCGCAGCCATCTCGGCCGGCGACTTCAAATACCGTTGGGCATTGGGAAACAACCATCGTCCCGCCTGCGTCACCGGGACGCCGTGACGGATGGCGGTCAGCACGTGCTGCAGCGGCTGGCGCGCCGCAACGTGATAATACACGTCGCCGGCGGCGACTAGCGGCAGGCCGACCAGGCCCGACAGATGCCGTAACACCGCGGCTCGGCGTTGGTCGTCCGGACCGCGATGGAGTTCGGCGATCAAATAACAGCGGCCGGGGAAGGCTTGGCGATAGCGCTCGAGCGCGGCGCGGACGTCGAGCGCCGGACGCGTCGCGTCCCAGCGCCCCGCCACCGCGGACTGGCGATTGCCCCGGGGATCGCACCCCGGCCGTCCCGCGTCCGCGGACCATGCCACGGGCGACGGCGTTGAAGCCTGGCCCGGCGCTCGGAGCAAGACGCCGGCCAGCAATCCTTCGGCGTGCTCGGCGACGGCCTGCCAAGTCAGCGCGCAATGGCCCTTGGCCGCCTGGCGACGGCCGCGCGTGATCAAGCGGCACAGGCGGCCGTACGCGGCGCGGTCCGGCGCCCACAGCACGACGGCCGGGGCGTCCGTCGGCGTGATCTCGGCGCCGATGATCAGCTTCATCCCGCTGCTCTTGGCGGCCGCGTGGGCGCGTACCACGCCCGCCAGGCTGTTCACGTCCGTCACGGCCAGCGCACGATATCCCAGCTCGACCGCCCGCTGCACCAGTTCGTGCGGATGCGATGCGCCCTGCAGAAAGGAGAAGTTCGTCTTGCAATGCAGTTCGGCGTACATTTTTATTTGCTGCAAAGCCGCGGAAGCGCACGCAGGGCAGGCGGGCTACAGGGCCAAGACGATCGATAAACGCTATACGAGCAATAGAATCTAGCGAGCGATGGAACGTATCCGAACCAGTGTTTTGTCAAATCATGGTTTGTGGGCTGTCGGACTCGCCAGCGCACGGAACTCTCGCGGTCCGCCAATCGTGGCTATCCCAATATTCAGCTTTGATATCACACTTAGGAACTCATGTTTGTGCTGAGAAGCCAGCTTATAAGTGTACAATTTTACATATTATATTGCAAGCCACGATCGGGCTCGGGCTTAGACGGACTGGTGCGTCTCGAGATCGCGCCGGACGGTTCACGTTCGCCCGGTTCGTGGCGCACGGGGGTCCGGGGCGGTCAGATGGCCCCAATCCAGCGACTCGTCCTGCCGGTATTCCTTGCCCAGCGTCAGGGCGACGAGCGCCTTGGCCAGCTCGAACCCCAGATAGAACGCATGGGACGCGTCCACGTTTTTGGGGTGCGTCGCCAGCAGACGCTGGAACAGCGCGAACGGATTGGCGTCCGCCAGGTGCAGACCGGCGGACACCAGATGGAGCTGGTCGTCCTCGGCGAACAGCCGATAGTTGTGGTCTTTGATCTGGGCGGCCAGCCGGTCGAAATACGCCGCGCCGAACGTGTGCAGCCTTGGGTCGCGCAGGACGACCAGCCGTGGATCGACGTGCTTGGGCAGCGCGCGGTGGCGGACCGCGTAATGGACCAGCCGTCGCGCCAGGTCGCATTCCCGCACGCTGCTGCGGGCCCAATTGATCACCTGGGTGGTGAGCACGCTGCGGATGCCCTGTTCCTGGCAAAATCCCAGCAGCAAGACGTTGATGCCGGCCGAATCGACATCGGTCAATTCGGTCAGGTTGCCGACGCCCATCAGCATCTCGGCCGCCGGGTATCGGCGGCGAGCCTCGAGATAGCGGCCCAGGCTGGCGGCCAGGCCGAATCCGATCGGTTCGACGACCGGGTCGATGCGAAACGGAACGGCGGCGGCGGCCAGCGCGTCGAGCGTGGCGTCCAGGCCTTCGAGCGTTCCGATCCGATCCGGGATGGCCACGACCGGGCAGCCCCAATCCGGCGCCGCGTCGCGATTCGAGCGATCTACGGACAGGACCAGCTCGGCGCCGGCCCGCACCGCCCATTGGATCTCGAGCGGATCGCGGCTGTCGATCGAGACGCGATGCCCGTCGTCGCGCAGCGCGCGGACACAGGCGGCCACGCCGGGCCACGGATCGCCCGGTTGACAGCCCACGTCGATCACGTCGGCGCCGTCGTCGGCCAACTGTCGGGCTTGGCGGCGAATCTGGTCGAGCGTCAACCGCGGGGCATGGTTGATCTCGGCCAGAATCTCGATCTCATAATCTCCGTAGTCAGGCATTGGCCGCGGGCTGCGGCCGTAGAACTCTGGCAGTTGCCGCAGGTCTTTCGGACCCGCGGCTACGGGAATCCGCAGCCGCTCGACGAGTGGACTCAGGTCCCCGTCGCAGTAGCCCGGCAGGAGAACCTGCGAGGCCTCGGGCGGCGGGGAAATGCGGCGGGCGATCCAGGCGGGGGTCAGCAGGGCCGCGACCGAGATCGGCATCACGCCGATGGAATAGTCGAATCCGACCTCGCGGGCCAGCGGTTCCACGACCGCTCGCAAAGCGTGCTCGGCCAGCCGACCTGTGACGAAGTGGATGTGTTCACGTCCCATGTGCCCGTGCTGGTTCCATCGTTTTGGGCCGCTGCGCCGCGGCGTCAGGAAAGGCAGCTTTCGGCCGTCCGCGCCGCGCGACGTGTGGCTTGCCCGCCGCCGGCCTTCGCTCGCCCGCGGCTTACGTCGTGTTTCGAGTCGCGTTTCGGCCGCCGCGTTTTTCGGACAGCCGTTGACAAGCCGGCCGTTTGAACGTATTCTTTTCCGGCGTTCGGTCTCGGCGCATGTTATATCGTGGACACGATATTGTGAACGGGGCCGAGAGCACTCGGCGGCAGTCCTGCCGGGAACGTTGCATCCGATTCAACCGCCAGCGACCGAGCTAGTCGTCCCTGGGGCCTTCGTACGATGATCGTCCACCGTCACGTTGTCAAGCACGTCGCAAACAAGAATACGCCGCGGATTCGGCCCGGTCGGCGGATGGCAGCGGGCGCGGGCCGCGCGCAGGCCTGTGTGTACGAAGCCGATCCGATCGGCATTCGAGTGGGCATTATCATCGTACCCGTTTGACGGGCCTGCGGGGGGATGTTTTTTACGATCCGAACGAAAATCGAACCCTGAGGCCCGCGAGGGCTTCAGGGTTTTTTTATTGACCGAGCGAGCCACGGACATGCGAACCATCCAAATCTATGACACGACTTTGCGCGACGGCACTCAAGGCGAGGGGGTCAGTTTGTCGCTGAACGACAAGCTGCAGATCACGCAGCGGCTGGACGAATTGGGCGTCGATTTCATCGAGGGCGGCTATCCGCTGTCGAACGAAAAGGACGTCGAATACTTTCAGCGGGTGCGCAAGCTGGGTTTGCAGCGATCGCAGATCTGCGCCTTCGGGATGACGCGCCGCCGCAACCTGGCGGCCGCCGAGGATCCCGGGCTGCAGGCGTTGCTCGATTCCCAAGCGCCGGTCTGCACGATCGTGGGCAAGACCTGGGACTATCAGGTCACGAACGTGTTGGGCGTGTCGTTGGAGGAAAACTTGGCGATGATCGGCGACACGATCCGCTTTTTGGTTGCGGCCGGGCGGCAGGTGTTTTACGATGCCGAGCATCTGTTCGACGGATGGAAGCACAATCCCGAGTACGCGGCCCGGACGATCCAGGAGGCGGCCGCGGCGGGCGCGAGTGCGGTGGTCCTGTGCGACACCAACGGCGGCACGATGCCCGAGGACGTCGCGCGGATCACGCGCCAGGCGCTCGCGTGTTTGGAGGCTCGTGGGGTGGGCGTCGGCATCCACTGTCACAACGACTGCGAGCTGGCGGTCGCCAATTCGCTGGCGGCGGTCGACGCCGGGGCAATCCAGGTCCAAGGGACGATCAACGGGCTGGGCGAACGCTGCGGCAACACGGATCTGGTGTCGGTGATCGCCAACCTGGCGTTGAAAAAGCAGGGCTACCAGGTCCTGAAGGGCGGCCGCCCCGCGCAATTGACCGAGCTGTCGCGGTTCGTGTACGAGACGGCCAATCTGAACCTGCGGACCAACCAGCCGTTCGTGGGACAGAGCGCGTTCGCGCACAAGGGCGGGATGCACGTCCACGCGGTGGCCAAGGACTCGCGAACGTACGAGCACGTCGATCCCGCCCAGGTGGGCAACGCGCGGCGGATCCTGGTCAGCGAGCTGTCCGGCCGCTCGAACATCGCGGCCATGACGACCAAGCACAACATTCAAAACGACCGGCCGTTGATGGACCGGATCCTGGCCGAAGTCGTCCGGCTGGAGAACCGCGGGTACCAGTTCGAGGCCGCCGAGGCCTCGTTCGACCTGCTGGTCCGGCGGTGCATGGGCGCGTTCACCCCGCACTTTACGCGGCTCAAGTATCACGTCGCCGTCGGCGCGCACGACGGCGCGGACGTGATCACCGAGGCCACCGTCAAGCTGATGGTGCAACGCAAAGTGCGGCACGAGGTGGCCGAGGGCAGTGGGCCGGTCAACGCTTTGGACGCCGCGCTGCGCAAGGCGCTCAACGGCAGTTATCCCAGCCTCCGCAAGATGTCGCTGGTCGACTACAAAGTCCGCGTGGTAAACTCCGAGGCCGGCACCGCGGCCCGCATCCGGGTGTTCATCGAAAGCGGCGACGAGCACGACGTGTGGGGCACGGTCGGCGTGAGCGAGAACGTGATCGAGGCCAGTTGGCTGGCCTTGGTCGACGCGATTGAATACAAACTGTACAAGGATCAAGTTGCCTCGCCATGACAACCAGTCTCTCTCCCGAATCGCTTCCCAATCGATTTGACCATGCCGAAGCCTGCCCGCGGCTGTACGCCTGGTGGCAGTCTCAGGATCTGTTCGCCGCCGACCCCAGCCGGGATCGACGGCCGTTCACGATCGTGATTCCGCCGCCCAATGTCACCGGCGCCCTGCACCTGGGGCACGCCCTGAACAACTCGCTGCAGGACATCCTGATTCGCATGAAGCGAATGCAGGGATTCGAGACGCTGTGGATGCCGGGCACAGACCACGCCGGCATCGCGACCCAGGCGGTCGTCGAGCGGCGGTTGAAGGAAGAGGAGAACCTGACGCGGCACGAGTTGGGCCGCGACGCGCTGGTCGCCCGGATCTGGCAGTGGAAGGATCAGTACGAGGCGCGGATCATCGGCCAGCTCAAGCAGATGGGCTGCAGTTGCGATTGGCGACGGACCCGTTTCACGCTGGACGACGTCTGTGCGCGGGCGGTGCGGACCACGTTTTTCGACCTGTTTCGCCAGGGCTTGATCTACCGCGGCAAGCGACTGGTCAACTGGGATACGTTTCTCCAGACCGCGGTCAGCGACGACGAGGTGTCGCACGAGGAGGTCAAGGGCCATTTCTGGCATTTCCGTTATCCGGTCATCGACCCACGGCCGGGCGAGCCGACGCACGTGACGATCGCGACGACGCGGCCCGAGACGATGCTGGGCGACACGGCCGTCGCCATCCATCCCGATCCGGCCGCGGCCTTGGACGCGGCCGAGGCCAACCTGCAGGATCGTCTGACGAGAGCGGCGGCCAAGGAACGGGGCGAGTTGCTTGAACAGATCGAGGCAATCCGCGCACGGCGGAGGACGATGTTGCCCGCGCTCGAACAACTGCGCGACATGGCGCTGGCCGGACGCCGACTGATGCTGCCGCTGGTCGATCGACCGATTCCACTGGTCGCCGACCCGTGGGCCAAGCCCGAGCTGGGCAGCGGCTGTGTGAAGATCACCCCTGCGCACGACCCGAACGACTACGAGGTGGGCCAGCGGTGCGGCTTGCCGATGGTCAATATCCTGAATCCCGACGGGACGCTGAACGCCAACGCCGGCCCCTATCAGGGACAGACGATCGCGGCGGCCCGGAAACGGGTCGTCGCCGATCTC
Source organism: Candidatus Anammoximicrobium sp. (assembly GCA_032229885.1). Lineage (GTDB taxonomy): Bacteria > Planctomycetota > Planctomycetia > Pirellulales > Pirellulaceae > Anammoximicrobium. The sequence continues at coordinate 10,044 of JAVYAJ010000310.1, forward strand.
GAAGCGCTGGGCCTGCTCGAGGCGGTGGAAGACCGCCTGATCGAGCTGGCCCACTCGGATCGCAGCAAGACGCCGATCGAGCCGTACCTGGCCGACCAGTGGTTCATCAAGATGGACTCGCTGGCCACGGCCGCCATGCAGGCCGTCGTCGAGGAGCGGGTGCGAATCGTGCCGCAGCGCTACGCCAAAGGGTATCTCGATTGGCTGGGCGAGAAACGCGACTGGCCGGTCAGCCGCCAACTGTGGTGGGGACACCAGATTCCCGTGTGGAGCAAGCGCGTGGCCGCGGCCGAGCGGGCGTCGCTGGACCGTCAGATCCGCGCGCTGTGCGAGGCCAACCCGGCGGCGACGATGCAATGGGAAGGCGCGGACGACACGGCGGTCGTCCCCGGCGCGCAGACCGCCGGCGCGTCGGACCAGACCGCGGCCGTCGCCAGCCTGCACGTGTGCTTGAAGCAGGACGACCCGACGACGATCGCGACGCTCGAGTCCTGGGGGCTGGAACGCAGCCCCGAGGTGCTGGACACGTGGTTCAGTTCGGCCCTGTGGCCCCATTCCACGCTGGGTTGGCCAGAGCGAACGGCCGAACTCGAATTCTTCTATCCCACCAGCGTGCTGATCACCAGCCGCGACATCATCACGCTGTGGGTCGCCCGAATGGTGTTGATGGGCTTGAACAACCTGGGCGAGGCGCCATTCTCCGAGGTCTTCATCCACCCGAAGATTCTGGACGGATACGGCGAGACCATGTCCAAGAGCAAGGGCAATGGGATCGACCCGCTGGACGTGATCGACAAGTTCGGCCCGGATGCGTTGCGGTTCGGCATGGCCCATCTGACGACCGAGACGCAGGACGTGCGCATGCCGGTCCAGTTCGAATGCCCGCATTGCCAGACGCTGATCGAGCAGACGAAAAAGAACCGCGAGCTGCCGCGGATCGACTGTCCCAAGTGCGGCCAGCCGTTCGCGACCCAGTGGGCGCGCAACGGCGAGGATCGCGACCTGGCGCGTGGCGCGGTGGTCAGCGAGCGCTTCGAGGTCGCCCGCAACTTTTGCAACAAACTGTGGAACGCCGCGCGGTTCGCGCTGATCCACCTGGACGATTACGCACCGGCGCCGGTCTCGGACGACCAGTTGACGCTCGAAGACCGCTGGGTGCTGAGCCGTTTGGCGACGGTCGCCGAGCAGGCGACGGCGGCCCTCGAGTCGTACCGCTACGCGGACGCGGCCCGCGGGCTATACGATTTTGCCTGGGACGAGTTCTGTAGCTTCTACGTCGAGATGCTGAAAAACCGGCTGTCCCACGCCGACCAGCGGGCGGTCGCCCAGCGGATTCTGGCTCACACGCTGGACGTGCTGCTGCGGCTGCTGCATCCGCTGATTCCGTTCATCACCGAGGAGATCTGGCAACTGCTGGGCCGGGTGGCTCCGCAGCGCGGCCTGGTCGCCCCTCAGCCGACGGCGCTCAGCATCATGACGGCGCCATGGCCGCAGGTCGACGCGGCGCGGCAGGATCCGGCGATCGAGGCGCAGTTCGCTCGATTTCAAGCGGTGCTGGGCGCGTTGCGCGAGATCCGCAGCCGTCAGAACATCCCGCCCAAACGGCCGATCGAGTTCGCGGTCCGCTGCGATGACCGCACCGCGGATCTGCTGCGCCCGATGCAGCCATATTTCCTGACGATGGCCGGTGCGGCGGCCATCGCCTGGGGCCCGAACGTGCAGCCGCCGGCGACCGAGGCCGCCGTGACGCTGGCGGACATGGACGTGCTGGTGGATCTGAAGGACTTCATCGACGTCGCCGCCGAGATCGCGCGCAACGAAAAGCTCGCGCAGCGGCTGTGCGAACAGATCGCCGGCAAGGAGAGCAAGCTGGCTACGCCGAGTTTTGTCGATCGGGCGCCGGCCAACATCGTACAGCGCGAGCGGGACGCCCTGACGCAGTTGAGCGAGCAGTTGACGGCTACGCGCGCCGTCCTGGAGAACTTGCGGAAAATGGGAGCGTAGCGCGATGGCAGCCGAGCCTTCGATCGCCGTGGTCCGCCTGCACGCAGACGACAACGTGTGTGTCGCCGCCCGCGCATTGGATCAAGGGGAAAGCGTCACGGCGGACGCGACCGGCGCCGCGGGCATGGCGAGCGTGGCCGCGCGCGAGCCTGTCAAGCTCGGACACAAGATCGCCGTCGTGGCGATCCCGCGGGGGTCGCGAGTGGTCAAGTACGGCCAGACGATCGGCGTGGCGACCGCGGACATCGCGGCGGGCGACTGGGTGCATACGCATAACCTGCGGAACGAAGACATCGAGCTCGACTACGCCCCGGCTTCGCGGATTCCCCCGGCGCCGACGCCGATCTCGGACCGCGCGTTCCAAGGCTATCGCCGCGCCGATGGCCGCGCGGGGACGCGTAACTATGTCGCGGTGATCTCGACCGTCAACTGTTCGGCCTCGGTGTGCAAGTTCGTCGCGCAGCGTTTCGATCAAGCCGCCCTGCGCGGCTATGCCCAGGTGGACGGCGTGATCGGGCTGAAGCATGCCGGCGGCTGCGGGATGGCGTACCGCGGGTTGGCGCACGAGATGTTGAACCGCGTGCTGGCCGGGACGGCGCGGCACCCGAACATCGGCGCGTACTTGCTGATCGGGCTGGGGTGCGAGCAGGCCGAGATGGACTATCTGCTGCGCAGTCAGCGGCTGGTCCAGTTGAATGTCGGCGGCGGATCGCCGGCGGCCCCGCCCGTGTTTTCGATGCAGGATCTGGGCGGCACGGTGAAGACCGTCGAGGCCGCGGTGCAGTGCGTGGCCGAACTGCTGCCGCGGGTCAACGACGTGCGCCGCGTGCCGATTCCCGCGTCCGAGCTGGTGGTCGGCCTCGAGTGCGGCGGTTCGGACGGCAGCTCGGGCGTGACCGCCAACCCGGCCGTCGGCGCGGCCGCCGACCTGATCGTGGCCTGCGGCGGCACGGCGATCCTGTCCGAGACGCCCGAGATCTGCGGCGCCGAGCACCTGTTGACGCGCCGCGCCGTGTCGAGCACCGTGGCCGAACGGCTGATCGAGCGGGTCCGCTGGTGGCGTTGGTACACGGGCGTGTTCGGGATCGAGGTGAACAACAACCCGTCGGTCGGCAACAAGGCGGGCGGGCTGACGACGATCACGGAAAAATCGTTGGGCGCGGTCGCCAAAGGCGGTACGACGGCGCTGGTCGATGTGGTGCAGTACGCCGAGCCGGTCACGGCCAAGGGGCTGGTGTTCATGGATTCGCCGGGGTACGATCCGGCGAGTGCGACGGGGATGGTGGCGGGCGGAGCGAACCTGATCCTGTTCACCACGGGGCGCGGGAGCTGTTTTGGCTGCAAACCGTCGCCATCGCTCAAGATCGCCACCAACACGTCGATGTTCGAACGCCTGATCGACGACATGGACATCGACGCCGGCGGGATCCTGCGGGGGCGCAGCGTGGCGGACGTCGGACGCGAGATCTTCGAGCACAGCCTAGCGGTGGCCAGCGGCCGCAAGACGAAGAGCGAACAGCAGGGGCTGGGCGACGAAGAATTCGTACCTTGGACAGTGGGGCCGACATTGTGACTGGCGGGGCCGCCCGAACCGATACGGCGATCTTCGCGACGCCGCACGCCGGCGAGGCCGACGTGGCGGAGCGCGCGACCATGCGAACGACCCTGGTCGTGTTGCCGACCTACAACGAGCTGCTGAACTTGCCCGACCTGACGGACGAGCTGTTTCGGCAGGCGCCGGACGTGCACATCCTGGTGGTCGACGACGGCTCGCCGGACGGCACGGGCCACTGGTGCGACCAGCGGGCGGCCGACGACCAGCGGTTTCGGGTCCTGCATCGCCCAGGCAAACGGGGCCTGGGCACCGCGACCATCGCCGGGCTGCGCTATGCCCTAGAGCACGGGTACGACTGTGTGGTGGTGATGGACGCGGACTTCAGCCATCATCCACGCTACGTGCCGGAATTGCGTCGCCGAATGACGGACGACCGCGCGTCGCCCGCGGTCGATGTCGTGATCGGTTCGCGATATCTGGCAGGCGGCCGGGTCGAGGGCTGGCCGTGGCGACGGCGGTGGATCAGCTGGGCGGTCAATCGTTATTTCGGCTGGTGGCTGCGGCTGCCGGTCCGCGACATCAGCGGCTCGCTGCGCTGCTATCGCACGTCCACCCTGCGGCGACTGGATTTCGCCGCGCTCCGCGCGGGCGGCTATGCTTTCGAAGAAGAGATCCTGTGGTGGCTGCAGCGGTGCGGGGCCACGTTCGACGAGCTGCCCATCGTGTTCGTCGATCGGCAGCGAGGCGTGTCGAAGGTCGGCCTGCGCGAGGCCTGCTCGGCCTGCTGGAGCCTGTTCGTGTTCGGGTTGCGGGGCCGGCTCGGCGCGTCCCGCCCCGTTGGCCACGGTCCGGTGAACCCGCCATGATCCGCGTGTTGCAAATCATCCCGTCGCTGGATCGCTGCGGCGCCGAAAAACAACTGACCCTGCTCGCTACGGGCCTGCCGCGCGATCGCTTCGACGTCCACGTGTGCGCGTTGACTCGCGGCGGGCCGCTCGAACAGCCGCTGCGCGAGGCGGGCATCCCACTGACGATTATCGGCAAGTCCTGGAAAGTCGATCCGCTGGCCTACGCGCGTTTGCGCCGTCTGATCGTCCGCCTGCGGCCGGACATCGTCCATACCTGGATCTTTGCTGCGAACGCCTACGGCCGCTGGGCGGCGCGCAGCGCCGGCGTGCCGCACGTGGTCGCCGGCGAGCGGTGCGTGGATCGATGGAAGCATGGGTTGGAGCTGGCGCTCGATCGCTATCTGGCCCGCCATACGCAGCGGATCGTGACCAACAGCAGCGGGGTGCGCGACTTCTACGCCGCGCACGGGATCGCGGCCGACAAGTTCGTACTCATCCCGAACGGCGTCCCGCCCCACGTCCAGCGCGAGCCAAAGCCGCGCGAGGCGCTGTTGGCCGAACTCGGGCTGCCCGCAACCGCGCGGCTGATCGCGGCGGTCAATCGCCTGTGGCCACAGAAGCGGGTCAAGGACCTGATCTGGGCCGCGGATCTGCTGAGGATCGTCAACCCGAACGCCCACCTGCTGATCATCGGCGATGGCCCGCAGCGGTGGCGGCTGGAACGGTATCGCGAGCAGTGCGAAACCACAGACTGCGTGCATTTCCTGGGGGCGCGCGACGACGTGCCAAACTTGCTGCCGCATTGCGAATGCCTGTGGCTGGCCAGCGGCTACGAGGGCCAATCGAACGCCATCCTCGAGGCGATGGCGGCGGGGCTGCCGGTGATCGCCACGGATATTCCCGGGAATCGCGATCTGGTGGCGCCGGACCAGACCGGCTGTCTGGTCCCGGTCGGCGATCGGGCGGCGTTCGCGCGACGGACCATCAGCCTGTTGGACAACCCCGAGCTGGCTGCGCGATGGGGCGCGGCCGGCCGGCAGCGCGTGCTAAGCGAGTTTTCCGTCGCCCGGATGGTGGCTCGCCATGCCGCGCTGTACGAAGAGCTCGTCGGCGCGCCGACTCAGTTGTGTTGAATGAGCAGAATGTCGCCGTCTTGGATCACATAATCTTTGTGTTCCCGGCGCAGCAAATTGTGCGCTTTGACCTCGCGTTCGCCCCCCAACCGAATCAGGTCCGCGCAGGTCATGGTTTCCGCGCGGATGAAGCCTCGAGCCAGGTCCGTGTGGATCCCGCCGGCCGCTTCGACGGCCGTGCCGCCTTGGCGGATCAACCACGTGCGGACCTCTTTTTCCCCCGCGGTAAAGAACAGCATCTGTCCCGAAGCGTGCATGATCCGCCGAATCAGCGCGTCCCGGTCGGCCGGCTGGACGTCCATCTCGCGGCAAAACTCGTCGCGTTCTTCCGGCGGCATTCTGGCCAGGCCGAGCTGTAGATTGAGGGCCACCGCGGCCAGTTCGACGCCCGGCGGCGCCGCGGCGGCAAACCGGTCCGGCTGCGCCTCGTCGTCCGCCACGTTGACCAGGATGAACCGCGGCTTTTCGCTGAACAGTTGAAACGAACGGATGGCCCGCGATTGGTCGGGAGACAGCTCGTGCTGGCGCAGCGGCTGGCCGGCTTCGAGCAGGGCCAGCAGCGGCTCGAGCGCGGCCAACTCCTTCTCCATTTCCTCGCGGTCCGCCCGCGGCTTGCGCACCTGGTCGCGCAGCCGCTCGATCCGATTCGCCACGATGTCCAGATCGGCCAACAGCAGGTCATCTTCGAATCGCACCCAGTCGGCGGCCGCCTCGGCGCCGTCGAACGCCGCGACGACCAGGACCAGGCAGCCGGCTTCGCGGATCTTGGCCAGCCGCGCCGCGCTGCCCTCGTGCGAACGGCTCAGGCCGGGCGTGTCGACGACCTCGAGGTTGGCATGGCTGATCTTTTTCGGCCGATAGATTTTGCACAACTCGGCGACCCGCGGATCGACGATCGGGGCGACCGCCATCTGCACGTCGTGATGCTGGGACGGGTTGGAGGCAACCCCCGTCAGCCACTCGAACAGCGTGCTCTTGCCCGATCCCGAGTATCCTACGATGCCGATCTTCATGAGGTTCCTGTCCGTGAGGCGCGTCGTGCGCCGCTGAGGCTTTGCCTGACGAGCGTGTCTATCTACCTCGCGCGGCTCGAGGCGGCGTCCTGTCGGGTGGGCTTACGTCCGGAACGCTTGCGGCCACGACAGGGCGTGGCCCTCCACGTCCGCGCTTCCCAGCGGGACGCGCTCCGTCGCGTGCGTCGCGTCGCGTCCGGTCAACCGATCACCCGCCGTGTCGTCGGCGCCGCTGCCGAACCTGTCCGGCCAACGCTTCGAGCAGGGCGACCGTATCGTCCCACCCGATGCAGGCGTCGGTAATGCTCTGGCCAAAAGTCAGCGGCTGGCCGGGGACCAAGTCCTGACGGCCCGGAACCAGATGCGACTCGACCATGATCCCGATGATCCGTTCGTCGCCCGCGGCGATCTGCTGGCCGACCGCGTCGGCGACCGCCAGTTGCTGTCGATACTGCTTGTTGCTGTTGGCGTGCGAACAGTCGATCATCACCTGCTGGCGCAGATCCGTCGCCGCTAACGCGGCGCACGCGCTGTCCACGCTCGCCGCGTCGTAATTCGGGGTGCGGCCGCCGCGCAGGATCAGATGGCAATCGGGGTTTCCTCGCGTCCGAACGATCGCGACCTGGCCGTTCTTGTGGATCGAGAGAAAATTGTGTCGATGGCCCGCCGCGACGATCGCGTCCACGGCGATCTTCACGTCGCCGTCGGTTCCGTTCTTAAAGCCGATCGGCGCCGACAGGCCGGACGCCAATTCGCGGTGGACCTGGGATTCCGTCGTGCGCGCGCCGATCGCGCCCCAACTGATCAGATCGGCCATGTACTGCGGCGAAATCGTATCCAGAAACTCGCTGGCCGCCGGGATGTCCAGGCGATGGATTCGCAGCAGCAAGTCGCGGGCGATCCGCAACCCCTCGTTGATGCGGAACGTCCCGTCCAGACCGGGATCGTTGATCAGGCCTTTCCAGCCGACCGTGGTGCGCGGCTTCTCGAAATAGACCCGCATCACGATTTCCAGGTCGTCAGCCAACGTGGCGCGGACGCTCGCCAGCCGCCGCGCGTACTGCTCGGCCGCCTCGGGATCGTGGATCGAACAGGGGCCGATGATCACCAGCAGCCGGTCCGACTGGCCGCTCAGGATCTGCTTGATCTGCACACGCGTTCGCGCGACCAGCGATTCGACGGGCGTCCCTTGGATCGGAAAAAAACGGATCAAGTGCGCCGGGGGCGGCAACGTCACCAGCTCGGCGATCCGCTCGTTGTCGATCTGCGACGTCCGGTCAGGCGGGCTGTCCTGTAAACGGTCACCAAGCTCTGGGTTCATGCTCATCCGTTCGTCTTCCCTCAGGCGTTCGAGCGCCAGCTGCGCCGCCGCGAGTCGCTGTCGCCTCACGCCGACTTCGTCGGCCAACGCACGGTTCTGGGCCCGCAGCCCGACCGCCGCGGGGCGTACCTCGGCGGGTCATGCCGAGCCGCGCGCATGCCGCAGCCGTGGGCGCTGCGCCCATCGACCGGCCGTGCCGGGATACGGACGCCACCCGGTCAAAGCGCCACCCGGTCAA
>JAVYAJ010000311.1:0-4606 GCA_032229885.1 Candidatus Anammoximicrobium sp.
CGTCGAACGTCGGTCACGTCTCGCCGCCGCGATCGCTGGGTGCGCAGGCCGGAGACGGATGGCTGATCGCTCGAGCGTCTTGTGCACAGGCAGGGCTGACCTGAATCGTTCGACGGCCGGGCGATGCCCACTTGTGGTGAAGCGTCGCGCGCGGCGTAATATCCCATGGCTGCGCCCGCCGCTCGCAACTCAAACCAACGAGACCCTTAGATGCCCGACCAGACACGGATCGTTGCCCCCGGCCCCAGCGAACGGACCGTTCGCATCGAGGATGGCCGGACGTTTGACGTCCCGATCGGCTGGGAGTTGTTGCCTCCGGGCGACCCTGGCCTGACACGGCGAGTCAAGGCGGCCGGCCCGTGCTGGACCGTTCAAGAGCGCGTGGGCCGCAAGACCTTTTCGCGAGGCGTCTGGGCGCCTGCCGAACGAATCGCCGCGATTCGCGCCGAACTCGAATCCGAACGGTCGACCGAGACGTACGCCAGGCGCCGCGCCACGGACGCGGCGAGACGCGAGCGGCAGCAGGCCGAATATGTCGCAGACTTTCGCGAGGCGGTTCTTGCATTCTTGGACTTTGCGCCTCGCTACGCGAGCGTGGCTGCGCAGCTCGCCGTCGCCGTGACGCAACACGCGACGCCGGTCGGCAGCGGAACCGTGGCCCGCACGCAACGGATTTCGCTCGAACGTCGCGCCGAGTCTGCCGTGATCGCCTGGTTGCGACATGCGACGACCGGATATGATGACATGAAGATTCGTCGCATCCGAGGCGAGCGGCGCAAGGTTCGCCAGATGCTGGCCGAGCAGTCGCGGCGGCTGTTGGCGGCATATCGCGCCGGCGCCGCGGCAGACCCGGCCTGCCCGCTACAGCGGGCCCTATCCACCGGCGACGAGGCCGCGTCGTGACGTGCGCCGGCGCACTAGTCAAGTCTCGCGGCCGGCACTATAAAGCGTTGTAACGTCGTAAGATCGCAGTGCGGCGGCGCGGATGCAACGCGGGCCGCCGAGCTCGGGCGAGTCGAGGCGGGGCGAGTTCAGGCGGGGCAGCCGTTCGCGACGCTGCGTTGCGTTCGCTCTTGTAGACAAGGCAACCGATGACCACGATCACCAATCGCCTGGATGGCTTGCGTGAGATTCTGCTGATGGGACCGGGGCCGTCGTGCGTCCCGCGCGAGGTGTCCGCGGCGTTGGCGCGACCGACGATCGGCCACCTCGATCCGCGATTCCTCGAGATCATGGAGGACATCCAATCGCTGCTGCGACAGGTGATGGGGACATCGAATTCTCTGGTCGTGCCGATTAGCGGCACCGGCTCGGCAGGCATGGAGACCTGCTTTGTCAATCTGATCGAAGGCGGTGACCGGGTTCTAGTTCTCAGCAATGGCGTGTTCGGCCAGCGGATGGCCGATGTGGCCGGGCGATTGCGAGCCGACGTTGATACGCTCGAATTTCCGTGGGGTGAACCCGTGCGGGTCGAAGCCGTGCGCCAGCGTCTGACGGAACGGGACTACGACCTCGTCGCCGTGGTTCATGCCGAAACGTCGACCGGCGTCTGCAATCCGGTGGCCGAGATCGGTCGCTTGGTGCGGGCCAGTGACGCCTTGTACCTGGTCGACACGGTGACCAGCCTGGGCGGCATCCCCGTGGAGATGGATGCCTGGAACGTCGACGCGATGTACAGTGGCACGCAGAAGTGCCTATCGTGCCCACCGGGATTGTCGCCGGTCAGCCTGTCTCATCGGGCGATGGCCAAGCTGACGGCTCGGGCCACGAAGGTCCCCAACTGGTATTTGGATCTGAGTTTGATCATCAAGTACTGGGAGGGCGCGACGCGCGCTTACCATCACACGGCGCCGATCAACATGTTGTACGGATTGTACGAGGCGCTGCGTCAGTTGAGCGCCGAGGGGCTGGAAAACGTCTTCCAGCGGCATCGGCGAGCCCACGAACAATTGGTCGCCGGGTTGGCCGAATTGGAGATCGACTTGCTGGTGGAACCCGCGGCGCGACTGCCGATGTTGAATGCGGTCAAAATCCCGGCCGGCGTCGATGAAGCGGCCGTGCGCGCGACGCTGCTCGACCGGCACGACATCGAGATCGGCGCCGGGCTGGGGCCTCTGGCGGGCCGCATCTGGCGAATCGGCTTGATGGGCCATACGGCTCGCCCGAAAAACGTCGAGCGTCTACTCGCCGCCCTGCGATCCGTCCTGCACCGCCAGCCCGCGCCGGCCTGAGCCGGCGGTGTAGCACATGTTGGCGGACAACGACAGGAAGGAAGGCAGCCTCAGGATGAAGACACGATCCGAGCACGGAGAAATCCAATCAGTTCGCACCGCGGACGGTGCGGATGGGCCATCGCATCGATCCGCTTCCGGCACGCGGCGGACGACGACGGCGGAACCTGCCGCGCAAGACGACGGCGATGGTCGTCCGACGGCGGGCGATCCGACGCAGCGAACGCTCAAGCCCGGGACGCGCGGCCCGATCCATCCCGGGATGACGGTTCGACTGGTGGCCTCGGACTTTCCGGGAGCGGCCGACGTGTTTCGGCGTCACGGCGAGCAGGATCGGACGTCGAGCAAGTTCGGCCACCTGGAACCGCTGGATCGCTTTGCCCATCGGCGGAACATTCCCTTGGGGGCGCTGCTGGACGAATTGGCCCAGGCGACCGGCGTCCCCGCCATCCCCGACGATCCGTCGGCGTGGCAGCCGCATCGGCCGTTCATCGCGACCTCGCTGGCCATTACGTTGACCCTGGGCGCGGGCTGGGGAGCGTGGCTGCTGACCGAGATCGGCTATCGAGGTTCGCTGGCGGGCGTCTCGGCAAACGCGGTCGTGGCGCACGGCGAGGCGCAGTTGTGGGGCTTTGTCGCGACATTCATCATGGGGATTGCCGCCGGCTTTTTGCCCAAGACGACCGCGGGGCCTCAACCGTCGCGCGGCCTACTGCGGTTCCTATTGGCGGCTTTGCTGACGACCGTGTTGGGCGGATTCGTCTGGTCGCTCGACGCGGCCCGGCTGCCGTGGCTGGGTTTCGTCAGCGGCTTGGGCGCCAGCCTGGCTGCGGTGGGGTATCTCGCCCTGACAGGCAACCAAGTCGCCACCAAGTGGCGCGTTCCGTGGGCGCGGTTCGTCCTCGCCTCGGCGGCCTGGATGAGCGTTTGGGCGGTGGCCACGCTCGTGTTTCGCGCCCACGCTGGCGCGGCGGGGCCGGGCGCCTATTCCGACGCGGTTCGCGGAGCGCTGCTGGATTTGGCGCTGTTCGGGTTTGCCGTGAACGCCGTCTACGGCTTCGGCCTGCGGCTGCTGCCTGGCATGTTGGGCCGAGGCGCGCCAAAACGGGGCGCCATCGAAGCGATATTCGTGCTGCACAACATGGGGGTTTTGGCGTTGGCCGTCTCGCACACGGCGTGGACCGGTCTGTTTCAGGCCATCGGAGCCGTGGCCATCCTCGGCGGTGCATTGCCCTGGGTCGCCGGGCTGCACAGTCTGCAAGCCAAGCAGAAATCGACGCCTCGACCGGAACTCGGTCCGCCCCTGCTGGCGCGGTACATCCAACTGGCGCTGTTCTGGTTTGTCGGCGGGCTGGCCATGCTCGCCGCAGGCGGGATTTTCAGCGCGTTCGACGGCAACCCGATGTCTCGCGCCTATCTGGGAGCGACGCGTCATGCGCTGACCGTCGGATTTTTGACCACCTTGATCCTAGGCGTCGCCCAGCGGCTGCTGCCGATTCTGAGCCACGACCTGCTGGCGTGGCCGCGTCTGGTCGCTCCCATCCTGGCGTTGATCGCGACCGGGAACGCGCTGCGAGTCGCGACGCAACTGAGCACGCTGGCGTCTCCGATCGCCTTCTGGATCATGCCGCTGTCTTCGCTGCTCGAACTGACCGCGCTCGCGCTGTTCGCCGCCAATGCCTTTCGCGTTCTGTGGCCTGCGCCGGATGTGCTATTGTGCACGGGCCGGGTCTCCGAGATGACCCGAGCCGCGATCCTGTTGGCCGAACACCCGTGGATCGAAGACCGGCTGATCGCCTCGGGCGTCGGCTACTTTGGCCGAGTCCGTTCCGTTCCCACCGAACTGACGCTCAGCTCGCTGGCGGCCGGCAAAAGCATGACCGTCGACACGCTCGTGACCGACATCAACCGGATGTTGGAAGATCACGAGCGCCAGAACGCCTGACGCCCGCTGCCCACCGAATCGGTCAACCACGGAGCAACGCGCCCTGGGCCGCCGTTGGCGACCAAGACCGAAGGTATCCCGACGCGCCAGCCCAGACGCACCCTGCTGGGATGCGGGGACGTGTGGCGGCGCGGACCTCGCTCTACCAGGACTTTCGCACAGAGCCGCAGAGACACGCAGATGCGCGAGAATGCATTGGAACGTTAATCGTCGATAGCGCAGTCCATTTGCACTTTGCACCAGACGCTCGGACCCGCTGTGCTGGAAACGACGCACCGACCGCCCCGTATCGCCTACGGCCGGTTGTAACTTCTTCTCCGTGGCTTTGTGCCTCTGTACTACTAACCTCAAACATCGTGAACTTTTTGACAATGTTTTCAGGCAGCGGCAGGGTCGAGTTGTCGAAGGGTTACATCTTGTGCTTACAGTA
>JAVYAJ010000312.1:0-44959 GCA_032229885.1 Candidatus Anammoximicrobium sp.
CACTACATTTCCCGGGACGTGTCTCCGCCTTAAGTTGGCCATTCGGTCCCCCGAACCGCTCACAACGCCATAGCCGTATGTCAGGAGATCTGAACTTACGCGGCCCTCGGCGCCAAATCTTGATGCCTCTCATGTGTCGGAGGTAAGAACCCATGTTCGACAGCGTCACTGTTGATCTTTCGAGAATCGATTGGCAGGGCATATCCGGCATCTCCGATGCTTTGATGGTCCTGCTGAACATCATCCTCATTGCGGGCCTCATTGTCGGCTACAGGAACTTGAAAGAAAGCATTCTCTCACGAGATGCCTCACTTCTTATTTGGGCGATGGAGCGGATGACGGAAATAAAGGGAGACCTAGAAGCAATTCGCCGTTCACCAAGATACGGGACACTATCCGACCTAAGTGATCCTAAGTTTTCTAGCCCCTGGAACCCCGATATCGAAGGGGCGGCGTATCGTGTCAGCGTAGAGCTTCAGCGGCTTGCCTATCTCGCCAACACAGGGCTAATATCGAAGGTCCATTTTCGCAAGATATGGGGACCGACGTTTGTTAAAGCGTGGGATGACCTTGAGGTTTGGGTGAAACACAAACGCCTAAAGAACAAAGAACCTATGGAAGTTTGCGATGGTGCCCTTTCTCGAAGCGATTTCGAAAGATTTGCTACTGAGTGCAGGGCATAACAAGCAGTACCAGTGGACGAACGGCGAAAACGGGGGCGGGCCGCAACTGCGCCGATTTTGCGCATCGTGCGCTCGTTCAACAGCCGTGACGGCGGCATTTGGGGCGGCCGGGGCGGAAAGACGGCAGGGGTGTCCAGGTACGTTTGGGGAATGAGTGGCAGCTGTGGCTGAGAGGCATCGAGGTCTTGGGCTGCGGTGTTGGGTCGAGACTATGTTTGGACAGCGCAGTCGGCTGATGCGTGCTGGCTGAATCTATCGTGATCAGGTTGGAACCGAACGGGCGATTTTGCTTGAAGCGGCGTTGTCGCGTCTGGGCAAGCTTGATTCGAGCGCCGGGCCACGTTGTCAGACGTGCCGTCCTCCTGTCGACGCCCGGGATGTGGTACATTGCGGTCCTCGAGCCGGACGGACGCTGTTTGCGCAATGGAAACGAGATAGATTGCGCTGTCTGCGGAAATGGACGCGCGAGAGCCTGGGCAAGATGCGCTTTCTGGGTATTCGCAGTTTTGATTTCTGGCGCTCGAAGTGGCACGGTGAACGGGCGTACTTCGAACGATGGCGGCTCACGCAGGGGGTGTTCGTCGAGATATAATAAGCTGTTTTTGAACGGTGGAGCATTTTCGATGGCAGAAGTCGTAATTCGAGTTCGTGACAACGGTCCGCTGGTGGTCGAAGGCCCTGTGACGATCGTCGACGCGGTGGGCAACGCTTTTCCGTCCAATGAAGGTAAGCCCGGAATCTTCCTGTGCCGATGCGGCCATTCGGCCAACAAGCCGTTTTGCGACGGATCGCATCGCTCGCACGGGTTTCAGGCGGCCGAACGCGCGCCGGTCGGTTCGTGACGCGCACACGGCGCGCGGACGCATTTTCAGCCGCGCACGCTAGATTTGGGTCGTCGGATTGGCAGGATCGGCTGGACGGGATTCCCGGTCGTTGTACAGAACTGGTTTCGGTTACCATCATCGCTTGCCGAGCAAGCGTAGGAAAACGCGACTGCCCCCCCCCACGGCAACTCGGCAAAGGGGGGCATGGGTGAGACAAGAGCGCAGATGAGAGACGGACTGTCACGGCTCCGGTTGGGCGCCGTGTCGTATCTGAATACCAAACCGCTGGTGTATGGGCTCGACGCCCGGGCCAGCGAGCTTGAAGTCGTGTTCGACGTGCCGAGCCGCTTGGCGGACAGCCTGCACGCCGGGCGGCTGGACGTTGCGCTGATCCCGTCGATCGAATATGCGCGACACCCTGACTATGCGTTGGTTTCCGATGCGTGCATCGGCTGTCGCGGTCCGGTCTTGAGCGTCAAGCTGTTCAGCCGCGTGCCGATGGCGAAGATCCGCAGTCTGGCTTTGGACGCCGGCTCGCGCACCAGCGCCCTGCTGACGCGTATTTTACTGTGGGAACGCTGGGGGGTGCTGCCGAGTTTGCGTCCTTTGGCCATTGGACAGCGTCTGCAGGACAGTGATGCAGACGCGGTTTTGTTGATCGGTGATCGGGCCATCCATCCACCGCTGAGGGATTCCGTGGAATGTTGGGATCTGGGCGATGAATGGTGCCGCTGGTCCGCGCTTCCTTTCGTGTTCGCGCTGTGGGTGGCCCGTCCCGGCGCCGATGTCTCGGGACTGGACCGCATCCTCGGCCAGGCTCGCGACGCGGGCCTAGCCCACTTGGAAAAGATCGCACGGGCCGAGGCGTCACAGGTCGGGCTGAGCTTTGCCCAGACGTTGGGCTATCTGCGGGACAACCTGCACTTCTACCTTGGCGCTCGCGAGCGGCGAGGGATGGGGCTGTTCTTCCAACTCGCCGCCAAGTTCCAGTCGACGCTGGCCGAGCGCGGACTGGCGGTTTGAAATCGAATCGCAAGGATTCAGCGTGGATTGTTCGTCCGCCGCGTGCCTCGGCCGCGGGACAGGCGCGTGTCGCCGATCCGGCCACACGCTCAAACAGACACGATTGAATGCGCGTTCACAAATCGAGCAACGAAAAAACAGGCGCGCGCAGACGCGCGTGGAAACGCGTTCCGGAAGACCGGTCGTTAGGCATTCGCCCACCATGACGACAGGATTGAGCGACTGCGCATGACGACGATACGATTGAGCGAGGATCCAGCACAGGAGACGGCAAGTTCGATGACTCAGCAAACACGAACGGCGAGTTCAACGGCGCCTTGCGGGCGACCCGGCCAGCACGACGACCGGGACGGTGCGACCGCCGGCGATAGCAGCGCAACGCCGCGGATTCGTCGGATCTTGGAGCGCGTCGTCGCTGGCGAGCGTCTGGCGCCCGCGGACGGTGTCGCGCTGCTCGAGTCGTCCGATTTGACGCTGCTCGGCCAAGCCGCCGACGCCGTGGCTCGTCGCCTGCACCCCGAGGAATATCGCACCTACAACATCGACCGCAACATCAATTATTCGAACGTCTGCACCGCGGTATGCGACTTTTGTGCCTTCTACCGCAAGCCGAAGAGCGGCGATGGCTATGTCTTGTCGCGGGACGAGCTGCTGGCCAAAGTCCAGGAAACGGTGCAGTTGGGTGGAAACCAAATCTTGCTGCAGGGCGGCCTGCATCCTGACTTCAAACTGGACTGGTACGAGGAGCTGTTGCGAGACATCAAGGACCGGTTTCCCCAAGTCAACGTCCATGGATTCAGCCCGCCCGAGATCCACCACTTCACGAAGCTCAACCGACTGGCGCTGCGAGACGTGCTCGAGCGGCTCCGCGCAGCCGGTTTGGGCAGCATCCCTGGCGGCGGCGCGGAGATCCTAGTCGACCGTGTGCGGCGCCAGATCACGCGCGGCAAGTGCATGACCGACGACTGGCTGAACGTGATGCGTGTTTGGCATGAACTGGGCGAGCGGAGCACCGCCACGATGATGTTCGGCCATGTCGAGACACTGGCCGATCGGATCGAGCATTTCGACCGGTTGCGCCGATTGCAGGACGAGACCGGCGGCTTTACGGCTTTTATCGGCTGGACGTTCCAGCCGCAGCACACGGCGATGTCCCACATACCCAAGGCGACCCCGTTCGAATACCTGAAGACCTTGGCGGTCGCGCGGCTGTACCTGGACAACTTTCCCAACATCCAGTCGAGCTGGGTGACGCAGGGGCTGAGGATTGGCCAGTTGGGATTGGTGTTCGGCGCCAACGACTTGGGCAGTCTGATGATCGAAGAAAACGTGGTCGCCGAGGCGGGCACGATTCATTATGTGACGCTGGATCAGATCCGCGAGGCGATTCGCGAGGCGGGCTACGTTCCTCGGCAGCGCGACGTGTTCTACCGTCTGGTGGGCGAGGAGATCGAACGCCGCGCCATGGAAGCCAATCGTACGCGAACGTTCGAGTCGGGGACGGCCCCGGACCTTGAACTTGCGGGGTAGTGCGTTCACTGCGCGACGAGCGGATGAAGATGCGCACGAGATCGCGCGTCTGCGGATCCGCCTGGGGGCGACGGCGTACAGGGCAGCGCACGGCGGCGCTGCGCGTTGCGAGCAGCTCGGAATCTTGCGTCCGTCCAGCGTCCGTTGTACAAGGTTTACCGCTCGGCGCGCCGTCCGCACACATGGCGCCGGTGTCGATTTGGTTTCCCTTTTTTCTGCCGCCGGGCCGTCACTGGCCTGGGCCGCGGCGCCAGTTGACGATCATCCTCGAAGCACGGCAGCCATGTCCGATTCCGCCAGTGACCGCCCGCATCGCCGTTACAACCCGCTTTCCGGGCGCTGGGTTCTCGTCTCGCCGCATCGCAGCCGGCGACCCTGGCAGGGCATGCACGGACCGGCTACGCGCTCGGCGCCGATGGCGTACGATCCACAGTGCTACCTCTGCCCCGGGAATCGCCGCGCGTCGGGCGACATCAACCCGCGGTATACCGGTCCTTACGTGTTTACCAATGACTTCCCGGCCTTGCTGCCTGATCCATCGACCAACCCCGTCGAGGGTGACGCATTGGCCACGGATCCGGCGACAGAGTCGCCCGATGATCCGCTGCTGCGGCGCCATGCTGTGCGAGGCGTCTGTCGCGTGGTCTGTTTCTGCCCGCGGCACGATGTAACGCTGTCCGAGATGCGACTGTCGGAGATTCGGGCCGTCGTCGACGTCTGGGCTGCGCAGATCGAAGAGCTGGGGCGGACGCACCGCTGGGTGCAGGTATTCGAGAACAAGGGCGAGATGATGGGTTGTTCGAGCCCCCATCCACACGGTCAGATCTGGGCCACCGATACGCTGCCGGACGAACCGGCCAGGGAACACGCGTGCCAGTCCGCCTACCAGCGCCAATTCGGCGCGCCGTTGCTGCTCGATTATGCGCGTCGCGAGCAGACGCTCGACGCGCGGACGGTCGTGGCCAACGAACACTGGTTGGCCGTCGTTCCCTATTGGGCGACATGGCCGTTCGAAACGTTGCTGATGCCGCGCCGCCGCCACGTTGCGCAATTGACCGACCTGCATGACGACGAGCGTCACCATTTGGCCGATGCGCTGAAGCGTTTGCTGACCAAATACGACAACCTGTTCGCGACCTCGTTTCCGTATTCGATGGGCTGGCACGGGTGTCCGCGGGATGGAGCGGATCATCCGGAATGGCAGTTGCACGCCCACTTCTACCCGCCGCTGCTACGTTCGGCGACGGTGCGGAAATTCATGGTCGGTTACGAGATGCTGGGCGAACCGCAGCGCGATCTGACGCCAGAACAAGCCGCCGCTCGTCTGCGGGAACAGTCCGACGTCCATGATCGGATGACCGATGGCGGCTCGCGGATTTGAGCCCGCGACGGTTGTTCGGATTGGGCGGGCTTGCGGCGCTCGTCCGACGAGGCGCGGCGCCGCGTCCCACAGGCTGTGGGCCGCGTCCGGATCGGCCGCTTGCCGCGGGATGGATTTCTGATTGACACCGCTTATCCTGTGTTCTACACTCGACTTGAGTTATCTTGGAGATGTTGCCGGCGCCGGAATAGCCCGACGTGCCGCGGGCGAATAGGACGCTGGTGCTGGCGCGGCTCGACCGAGTCGTTTCCTCCGAAGCTCGCTTAATTTGTCTGAAGGAGCAATTTCCATGGCGTCTCGTGAAAGTCAAGGGCTGCAAGCCGCGCTGATCTTGTTCGTCATGATCACCGTGGTGCTGGCCGTCACGACGTATCTATATTTCCGGCGCGCTGAGGAAAACGTGCAACGCTATCTCGCCAAAGCAGAAGAGGCCAAACGCGAGAAAGACGCCACGATGAAGCTGCAATTCGAGAACCAGATTCTCAAGCATATCCTGGGGTACGATCGCAAGACGGAGGCCGAACTGACCAGCATCAAGCAAAGCCTCAGCGGCGACAAAGAGGTCGAGCAAATCCTGGAAAATTATAACAAGCACATGCAGATGTACGGCGCCGGTTATGCGGGCCAAGACCTCAGCTACACGACGCTGCCCGAACACCTGATCGCGGCGATCAACGCCCGGAACAAGAATTTGGTCGACGCCGATGCGTTGGCCAAGAATCTCGAACGCGAGCGAGAGACCGTCCGACAGGCCGAGGCGGCGCGGGCGGCAAAGGCCGAACAATCGTTGGCCACCGTCCAATCCGACTTGGCTAAAGAACGCGATGCGTTCAACCGTGATCGGACGCGGATCACCGAAGAGAGCGCCAAAATCGCGAAGATCATACCCGAAAAAAATCAAATGATCGCCAAGACCAGCAGCGAGGCGCAGGCCAAACAAGAGGAGATGCAGCGCCAGTTGAACCAGGTCAGTACGATGCTGGAGACCGAGAAAGAACGGCGGATCAAACTGGAGAAAGAGTTTGGGGCGGGTGACATCATCGAGCGGCCGGATGGCGAGGTGACGTTGGTGAACTCGCGGGCCAACACGGTGTGGATCAACCTCGGTTCCGCGGATTCGGTCGCTCGGCAGATGATTTTCAGCGTGATCGACCAGCAGGAGACGGGCGTCACCAAGAGCAAGATCAAGGGGCGGATCGAAGTCACGCGGGTCTTGGACCAGCATTCATCCGAAGCCCGCATCCTGGAAGACGAGTTGGATAACCCGATCATGAAGGGCGACAAAGTCTACTCGCCTTCGTTCCGTCGTGGTCGCAAAGTTCACTTCGCCTTGGCGGGCCTGTTGGACATGGACAAGGATGGCAAAAGCGACCAGACGCACGTCCGGTCGTTGATCACGCTCAATGGCGGAGTCATCGACGCCGAAATGCTCGAGGACGGAACCGTCGAAGGCAAACTCACGGCCGATACGCGATATCTGGTGGTCGGTCAGCGGCCGACCGACAAGACCAACGAAAAGCTCATCAAGGGGTTCACCGAGATTACGGGCGAAGCCACGCGGCTGGGCATCGAGACGATCTCGCTCGAAACGTTGCTGGATCGGATGGGCTACGTGCCCGATCGGCGCGTCGTCCCGATGTCTCGTCCTTCGACCACCGGCGAAGGCAAGCCGGACGCCTTTCGACCTCGCACTGCGCCCGCTCCTGCCAGATGACGCGGCCGCGTTTCGTTGATCCGGGGCGCGGTCGATTCCGCGCGGCGCACGCCGCCCGCCCGTGTGCGTCCGCGACAGACGGGGCTCGCCTGTGCTCAGGCGTCATTAAAGTTGTGGGACGCTTTGCCGATCGGCCGATCACAGGCGGCCATGGGCGGGGCCGGGAGGGCCGGCGTTCTACGGCGCAACACGCCCGGCGCCGTGATTGGCCAGCGTCCGGCAGTGGATGTTCGCCGCGCTCCGCAGACCGGGCAGCGCATAGCCGCCTTCGAGTGACGACACCAGACGCCCTTCGGCGCATTCGTCGGCCAGATCGAGCATCAGGCGAGTCAGTTCTGAGAAATCCTCGTCCGTCAAATGGAATCCGCCGAGCGGATCGCCGTCTCGCGAGTCGAAGCCGGCGGACACCAACACCAATTCCGGCTTGAATGCGCGAGCCGCATCGAGGAAATCATCGGCGAACGCGCCGAACACTTCGCGACGGGCGGCCCCCGCTGCGAACGGACGATTCATGGTCGTCCCCAGCCCGCGGCCCTGGCCAGTCTCGTCCCGCGCCCCGGTGCCCGGATACCACGGGCGCTGGTGCGTGCTGAAGACGAACACCGAAGGATCGTCATAGAACGCGTCTTGAGTCCCGTTTCCATGATGGACGTCCCAGTCGGCAATCACGACTTTGCCGATGCCCAGAGCGTGTTGGGCATACCGAGCCGCCACGGCTAGGTTGTTGAATATGCAGAACCCCATCCCGCGCCCCGGCGTCGCGTGGTGTCCGGGGGGCCGCAACACGCAAAATGCGTTCTTGACACGGCGGGCGACGACCGCGTCGACGGCGGCGCACGCGCCTCCCGCGGCCAACACGGCGGCATCCCACGAACGCGGACACACGGATGTGTCGCCCGTGCTCAGGTAGGTGCTGCCGTTCAGGATTTCGCGGCGCGCTAGGTCGATGTACCCGCCCAGATGACACCGTAGGAGATCCTCGCGAGTGGCGGGACGCGGCGCGAGCCATTCGAGCCGCTCGGCGTAATCCGTGCGGCGCAGTTCGTCCATGACCGCCGCATAGCGAGCCGGACACTCGGGGTGGCCCAGCCCTGAGTCATGGTCCAGAAAAATATCCGAGTGGATGATGCCCGTTTTCGACGCGCCAACATTCGGGGACAAACATGCGTGATCCATCGATAGCGATCCGAGACAAGAGGTGGAACGAGTTGGAAGTTGGTGAGTAATCGATGTCTGGTTACGGGCCAGCCACAGCCCAACGGCTGGCGACCTCGCGCGCACCGAGTAACACGGCTGGCGGCCAGCAGCGGGGCGGCCAGCGTGGCCGAACCGCCAGGTGATGTCATTCGGCAAGTCCGGCCTTTGCACAGCGCCCGCCTCGTAGCTGGCGACATCCCGACTCGATCGTAACGTCGCCCGAGATTCTACACCGATCGCGCGCGGAATGGCTACCCGGCGCCGGAGGCAGCGAAGCCTTTCGCCGTGACGCGGCCGCCGTAGATCGCGCATCGGCGCGCTCGCTTCGGACAATATTATCTGGCGCGGCGCGAAATCGACCGGCGATTGCCAGTTGACGGGCGAAGGCACTACGGGTAAACATAGGGTAGGTTGGTTTTTCCGGCGCGAAACATGCTCGACTGCGGATACTCGCGGCCGCGCCCTGTTTGTCTCTACAATTCGTTGCTATGGAGCGATGCGCTATGCGATCCAAATCTCGAATCGCCTTTACGCTCGTCGAGTTGCTCGTCGTGATTGCCATCATCGGCATTTTGGTGGCTCTGTTGTTGCCGGCGATCCAGGCGGCGCGCGAGGCCGCACGTCGAACGCAGTGCACGAACAACCTCAAGCAACTTGGTTTGGCAATCCAGAATTACCATGATGTGCACGGTTGTTTCCCCCCTTCGGCCCTTAACCCTGGCTCGCTGGGAACCGGCACCCCTCACCCGAATTACGGCCTCATGGTTCCGTCCAACGGTGTCCGCAACTTTACGGGCTACATCGCCATCCTGCCGCACATCGAGCAGCAAGCGATCTACGACATGATCGATTTTCGTTTTGCCGTGGGCAAAGCGGATTTCGACGGCGTCGGCGGCGGAGGCTATCAATCGACCGCCACGAACCATCGCATCGCCGCCTACGAATGCCCGTCGGAACCCGGTTATGACAACCCTCGCACCTATACGGGCAGCTCGGCGCACTACCTCTGCGAAAACGCGTGGCGGACCAACTACGGATTCGTCAGCTACAACTACGACGACAACGGCAGCAGCGGCTTGATCTCCGGAGGCGCCGCGATCGCGTATGACAAGATCCAGAGCGCCACGAAAACCATCTTCAACGGGTTCAACGGCGCCGCGAAGATCAAGGACATTATCGACGGAACGAGCAACACGATGGCCTTGGTCGAGACGAAGCAACAAAAGACGAGCAGCGCCTACGGCCCGTTCTGGAACATGTACGTCCACACGCATTTGATCGCGCCGCGTCTGGGGATCAATGTCAACTATGTCAACAATGGGGTTCCCACGACCGTGAGCCTCAACAACCGCGCCGGCAGCTTTCACCCCGGCGGAGCGTTGTCCGTGTTCGCGGACGGATCGGTTCGCTTCATCGACGAGGCCGTTCCTGTCGCCACGCTCACCGCGCTCTCGTCAATGGCCGGACGCGAGATCGTCGACCAGTTCTGAGACCAGATGTTTCGCGGCCGCCCGTCCGGACGGATTGCCACGGACGATTGGCGCCAGAGCAGACCCCAGAGGAGGCTGACGGATGCGACAGATTGGACTAGCGGCAGTGATCGGGGCCAGCGCGCTGTTCGCGTTGTGCGGCTGTGGCGGCTCGAAGAATCTTCCCGAACTGGGGCAGGTCGCCGGGACCGTCACGGTCGATGGCGTCCCCGTGCCGAACCTGGTTGTGACATTCGAACCGCACAGCGCCGCGCTGTCGACGGGCACGACTGATGCGCAAGGGCATTATATCCTGTGGCACGCCAACAGGGCCAAAGGCGCCGCGCTCGGCGCGAGCGTCGTGCGAATCAATGCCATCGACGACCCCGAGCATCCGACGCCGGGCGGCCCCGTGGTGATTCCGGCCCAGTACAACGACAATTCGACGCTGACCGCCGACGTCCAGGCCGGCGAGAACACGATCGATTTTAAGCTGGTCACCAAATAGACGATCGATCGAGGCCATCGCTCCGCGTCGCCGATCCCGATCGTCGATCCGCGTCACCGCTCCGCGCCGCTAAGGCCCGGGGGGCAACGCCGTTCGAGCGCCACACCGTGCGCAACTCGCGAACCGACGTCGCGCGGATTCCGAGTGACGGCTCGAAATGCCTGCGAGACGCTCGACCGGACGGATCGGCGTCACAGCGCACGCAGCTCGCACGCGCTGCGGATCGCAGCTTGGCTGCCTCGGGAATCGTCGCTTGAGGGTGCGCGCAGGGGCAGCGAAAAAAAGCGACGCGCCATGGCCACTTGCGAACACCGGGCCCGTTTGGTCTCGAGCTCTATGGACTCGCACGGACCACGGCCGCACGTGTTTTCCGGGGCGTGCGTGCGCGCATCTTGTGCACGATTGGGTTGTGGCCAGCGGCCGCGTTACGAAGCAGCATAGATCCGCAACTGGGGCGTGTGCGACGCCTCGTTGAATGAAAGGCGTTGTCATGCAGCAGACGGTTTTCCCCATCTCTCGCGCTCTGTTCGCGGCGGTGGCAAGTTGCGCGGCGATTTCGACCGGCGTTGCGGCCTTGGATTGGCCGACCGCGGGCGGCGATGTACGACGAAGCAATGCCAGCGCCGAGACGCTCGACTGGCCGCTAGCGGAGGGCTGGCGGCATGTCTCGCCATACGCGCCGCAGCCCGCGTGGCCCGAGAGTCCGGCCAAGCAGGATGTGTGGCGAAAGGTCTACGGACTGAGCCCCACGGTGACGTTCGATCGCGCGTTTCAGCCGGTGATCGCCCAAGGTCGCTTGTACTACGGATCCTCGGCCGACGACGCGGTGCATTGTCTGGACGCGGCGACGGGCCGGGCGCTCTGGTCCTATGTCGCCGAAGGTCCGGTCCGTTTATCGCCGACGATCTGTGCAGGCAAGGTCTACTTTGGCGCGGACGACGGATGTGTGTATTGTCTGGAGGCCGAAACCGGGTCGCTGATCTGGAAGCTACGACCGTCCGAATCGGATCGACGCCTGCCAGGCAATGGCCGCATGATGTCGCTCTGGCCCATCCGCAGTGGCGTGCTGGTCGATGGCAAAGTCGCCTATTTCACCGCCGGTCTGTTTCCCTCGCAGGGCGCTTGGTTGTGCGCCGTCGATGCCGCGACTGGCCAGACGATCTGGAAACAAGACGTCGATATTTCCCCGCAGGGTTACCTGTTGGCGTCGTCCGACCGGTTGTTCGTGCCTACTGGACGTGCCGCACCGCACATCTATTTGCGCGACGGCGGCGGGCAAGTCGCAGCCTTTCCGGGCGGCGGCCAACAGCGTTCCGGATTTCCCGAGGGAGGCGGCTCGTACGCGCTGGTCGTCGATGACGTGTTGGTACACGCGGGCGGCGAGAAAGGCGATCTGCAGTTCACCGCCACGGCCACGCGCGAAAGGATCATCGCCTCGCCGGGAATCCGGCTGGTCGCGAGCGGACAGGATGCGTACATCCTGAGCATGGACAAGCTGACGGCGATTCACCGCGCTCGGTATCTCGAGATGATGCAGTTGCAGCAGAAGAAGGACAAGACGCCGCAGGACTCGGAGCGGCTCGCCGCGTTGCGCGGTTCCCAGGATCCGGCGATCCTGTGGGACATCCCTTGTACGGCGTCGTGCGCGCTGATCGCGGCCGGGCGACATGTGATCTGCGGTGGCGATGGGATGGTGGTCGCTTACGATGGCCAGACCGGCAAGAAAATGTGGGAGGCGGCGGTCGATGGCAAGGCTTACGCGCTGGCGGTCGCGGATCAGCGGCTGTACGTCGGAACCGACTCGGGGGCGATCCACTGCTTCGAGCCGCGCAAACCGACGACGCAAACCACGCCGCCGTTGGTCGCCGATGATCCGCCGGCCACGGCAGCCGAGCCATCGCCCGCGTGTGCAATCCTGGAACCCCTGCTGGAACGCGGCGCGCAAGGATACTGTCTGGTGCTGCCCGGCAGCGACAATTCGCTGGCGACGCAGACCGCCGCGCGCACGCGGTTGAACCTGGTCTGCCCGATTCTGGCGGTGAAAGAAAACAGTCCAAACGGCGATCGGTCTAGCTGCGCCGGCTCGGAACAGACCGGCTCGGAACAGACCGGCTCGGAACAGACTGGCTCGGAGCGGGCCGACTCGGAACGGGCCGGTTCGTATCGAAACGCTCCGATTGCGAGCGGGACGCAGCCCGGCCTGGGCGATCAAGCGGCGACCGTCGCGGCGACGACCGGCGACATCGGCGCGGTGCGGCGACACGCGGGTGGCCATCTGGGGGCGATGGCGGATCGCATCGCGTATCACGCGGTTTCGCCGGGCAGGCTGCCCTACCAATCCCGCGTGTTCAACGCGATCATCGGGAACGTGCGGAGCGCGGATGTGTGCCCGGTGTCGGCGAACGAGGCCTTTCGCCTGTTGCGACCCTCGGGCGGCGTCGTGGCTCTGGTCGCCCCCAACACTCCGGCGTTCGAACAAGCTCTGCGCCGCTGGGGCGAAGACGACATCCCGGGCTGGACGGTCGAAAAAGCCGGGCCGGATGGCCAGTGGTTGCTCGGCGTCGGCCGTCGCGGACCGCTCGCGGGCGCCGGTGAATGGACTCATTTTTACGGCGATCCCGGCAATTCCGCGTGCAGCGGCGATACGCTCGACTTCGGCCCGGTCGACATCCAATGGTTTGGACGCCCCGGCCCGCGACGGATGGTGGATCGGCACGAGAAGACCATGGCGCCGCTGTACAAAGACGGGCGGATGTTCGTGACGGGCGACAACTATATCGTGGGCGTCGATGCCTACAACGGCACGGTGTTGTGGGAGCGAGATATCCACGAATCGATTCGCCTGGGTGCGTTCAAAAACAGCGGTTCGATGGCCGTCGGCGACACGCATTTGTATGTCGCCTCGGCCGATACCTGCGTGGCGCTCGATGTGCGGACCGGCGAGACCGCAGCCACGTTCACCGCGCCGCCAACTTGCGACGGCCAGAAAGGCGAATGGGGCTATGTCGCCACGCTCGGAGGCTTGGTCCTGGGGTCGACGACCAAGCCCGACGCGAACTGGCGGATTCAGGATATCGACACGCAGACGCTGATCTGGCGCGACAAGCAGCCCGTGGTGGCCAGCGACGCGCTGTTCGCCGTCGATCCGGCCAGCGGAAAAAATGCGTGGACGTACCGGCCGAGCGAGGGCGTGCTCGTCAACCCCACGCTGACCGCGGCCGCGGACCGTGTCTATTTCGTCGAGAGCGCCAATCACAGCACGTTCGACGTCGCCAACGGACGGATTACGCTCGATTTGCTGTTTGGGAAAGGGGCGGATCTGGTGGCGCTCGAGTTACCCACCGGCAAGCCCGTGTGGCGCACGCGGATCGACCTGTCGGCGCTCGAGAACGTCGTGTTTATGAGCCATGCCGACGATACGCTCGTGATCACCGGCAGCCGCAACGCGGTGATCGAAGAAGGGCAAAAGGCCCGCGTCCGCTACGATTTGTGGGCATTCGACGCGCCCAGCGGCAAGCTGCTGTGGAACACGACGCAGACGCCGATCCCGGACCACCTGCTGAGCGGACCGCACGGCGAGCAGGTCCAGCACTCGGCGATCGTCGGCGGGGTGATCTACAACACGGGATTCGCGTGCCACTTGCGAACGGGCCAGCCATTCGAAGGGTGGAAATGGCAGAAGGGCGACAAGTGCGGCACGGTCTGCGCCTCGGCTTCGTGCATGTTCAGCCGCTACGTCACCCCGCGAATGTTCTCGATCGAGACCGGCCAGTACCTGTCGCTGACGTCTGTCACACGACCGGGCTGCTGGATCAACATTCTGCCCGCGGGTGGTCTGGTGTTGATTCCCGAGGCCAGCAGCGGCTGCACCTGCTACTATCCCGTGCAGACATCGATCGCCCTGGCCCCGATCGGTCCGTAAGCTGCGCGGGGTCGCGTCCGCTGGTGAAAAGGGTCCGCTGGGCTGTCACGGCGTGGCAGGGCGTTTTGCCCAGGTCACGCCGGCCGTCCGGCGTCTAGCGCGTCGCGTTAGCCGTCGGCCACGCGGTCCGGGAACAGCCGACGTGCCCGACGGCCGGAATCAGCGCGCGAACCGCGTCGGGCAACGACGCCAGCTCGGTCAGCTCGCTGCAGCCCTGGATCGCCACACGTGGCCCGCGCAATTCAAAGGCCAGCGGGACCAGCGCTGAATGGAGATCTTCCTGAAACCGCTGCTGCCACTGGGCCAGCGTGTGGTCCGGGTTCCACGTGTGCCGCAGCGTCGGCGTCCAGCCGGTGTTCGCGTAGACGTTGTTGTCGCTGTGGTTGGACGTCACCGTGCGCTGGTATCGGCCATCCTCGGCACAGCCCATGTACAGCGTCAGATCGCAGCCGCGAGTTGTTGTATCGGCCGTGACATAGTTGCGAATCAACAGATTGTTCAGCACCTGCGTGTCCTCGAGCGGCCAATCGTCGCCGCGCGGCATGCAGATGATTCCGGCCTCGTTGCCGACGAGCGTGTTGTGAACAACCCATGTCTTCTGCGATCCGGAGATATAAATCCCGCGGCCGCGGTTCGCATACACCAGGTTGTCGGCGATGATTCCGCCGCCCTTGTTGATCTCGAAAAAGATGCCCGCGCCGTCATTGTGATGGCTGACGTTGCTGAGGATGCGGATGTCGGCGTTGTCCGAGTCGAACCAGATCCCGTCCGACGCGATATTGTACGCCGCCTCGCAGTTGCGAACCGTACAGCCCACATTGCCGGGGATGCACTTCATGCCGCCCGCGTGCCAGCCCGCGTGGAACCGGCGATAGTTGTTCATCAGCAGCGTACAGTCCTCGATCGTGCACGCGCGGCATTCGCCCATCCCCAGCCCGGTGTTGCCGTTGAACGACAGATCGCAGCGGTGGACCGCGCAGTCCTCCGAACGGTGCAAGCTGAGGCCACAGAAATCGCTGCCGTGAACGGCGCAGTCCTCGACGACCACGCGCTGGCACTGGTTGACCGACGCCATGGGCCACTGGCCGCCGGGCTGGCGATTGTGGCGTATCTCCAGCCCACGGATCACGACGTCGTGGACGTTTTGCGCCGTCAGCACGAAACCACGCACTCCGATCTCGATCGCATACCAACTCGGCTGGCCCACGATCTTGATGTACAGACTTTGGTCGGACGGATCGAAGAAGAACGAGTCGTCGATCATGTCGTTCAGCCCGCGCCCGACGGTGGCCAATTTCGGATACTCGTCGTTGGAGTACTGCGGATCGAGCCCAATTCGCTGCAGGGGGCGGGTATCGTTGACGTAGACCTGCGAGACCCAGCGGCGCGCTTTGTCGCGATACGAGCCGGGAAACCGGGGGTCGGTGAAGAATGCGTCGTCCAGTTCGATCCGCCAGACGCGCGAAAACGCGTTGGGATACGGCTCGGGGCGTTCGGATTGTTCGGCCAGATTCTGCCAGCGACCGCGCACCAACTCGGACCCTTTCAGGACGACGCGCGCGCCGGGCGCCGCCGTAAACGTGATCGGTCGGCCCGGCTCGCCCGAGACCCGGATATCGACGTGCTCACGGTACACGCCCGAGTGGATGACCACCGTGTCGCCGGCGCGCAGTTCGTCGGCCGTCGCGGCCCGCGAGATCGTCTTCCAAGGCGCGGCCGCGGTCCCCGGGTTGTCGTCCGCCGCCGAGGGATGGGCGCCGGCGACGAAGAAGGACGCCGCGTCCAGTCGCTGCGGCGCCGCGGCGGCGAACACCAACAAGCAGGCCAAGCCGGCGGCGACTGCGCGCGTATTGCGCACCGCACGGCGCGCGAGAATCTTGCCTGGCGCCCCCACCGCAGTGAACGTGGGGTCGTCGCCAGCCCAGACGCACATCGGAGTGTGCGTCGTGTTACCGGAAAGCATCGATCGATACTCCTTTGACTGAGGTTTGTGACGGCGCATGATTCGCCGCGATTCGCGGGCAAGCTGCGCCCGCGTACGTTCCGGCGCAGCGCGAAAGACGATTCAGACGCGCTCGACTGGCGAGATCTTTCGTGGCCAGCGATTTTGTTAGGCCAGGATGCCGCCCGAAAGTTTGGACGCACGGGGCGCCGGCCGTCAACGCCACCGATCCGCTGGAGCACCTCGCGCGCCCTGCCGCCATCGCGCGGCCAGCGATCCTGTGCTTGCGGGCCGGACGCTACGCTGCCCGCCGTTGGACGGGCGCGACGGGCGATTCGTCCGCCTGGCGCACGCCTTCCTGACGCGCCACTTTTGCGAACGTCATCGCCAGGATATAGGCGTCCAGCCGCAACGAACGATGCTCGAGATAGTACCGATCGTACGCCACCTTCTCCGCGATCGTCAACTCGTCGCGGCCGCAGATCTGCGCCCAACCGGTCAGGCCGGGAACGAGCGTATGCACCCCGGCCGCCGTACGCAAGGCGATCAGATCGGTCTGGTTGAACAGCGCCGGACGTGGACCGACGAAACTCATGTCGCCGTTCAGGATGCTCCACAGTTGCGGCAGCTCGTCGAGGCTGGTCTTGCGCAGGAATCTTCCGAGCGGCGTGATCCAGCAGCGCGAATCGGACAACAGATGCGTCGCAACCTGGGGCGCATCGCAGCGCATGGTCCGAAACTTGGGCATCTGAAACAGCCGATTATGCCGGCCCACGCGGGCGGACCAATAGACAGCCGGGCCTGGTGACGACAGCCGCACGGCCAGGGCGATCAGGGCCATCAGAGGCGCGAGCGCCGTCGCGGCCAAACCAGCGAGCACGATATCCGAGAGGCGTTTCATGTGTGCGTTCCCAACGATGCGACCGTTTGACGCAAACCGTCGTCCAACGTGAAGGGCGGAACCCAGGCCAGCGTTCGGCGGATCTGCGAGCTATCGATCTCGAGCGAGCCGACCAAACGTTCGACGGCAGATTGCTTGCCGCAGCAGCGGCCCGCGCCGCGCAACAGCCACAGCGGCGCCGGCCACAGGCGGACCGACCGCCCACCCGCCGTGGCGGCGCGGCGGATCAGATCGGCCGTCGAAACGGTTTCGGCGTCGCTGACCATAAAAGTGCGTCCGGCCGCGGGCGGCGACTCGCAACACGCGATCAAGGCGTCCACCAAATTCCCGACGAACAGCACGCTGCGCCGATTGGTCAGGCTGGCCAAGGGCAGCGGCCAGCCACGTCGCGCCCATTTCAACAGGGCCAGCAGATTTCCCGCGCCGCCCGGGCCGTAGACCGGCGCAGGCCGCACGACGACGATCTCCAATCCCGTCTGATCCCCAATCGCGGCCAGGCTTTGTTCCGCCGCGAGCTTGCTGCGCCCGTACGGCGTATCCGGCCGACACGCGCTGCGCTCGCCCAGAATCTCGTCGCTCAGCGTCCGCACCGCATGCACCGAGCTGACGAACACCAGGCGGCGCACGCGGCCGGCGACGGCTCGGGCCAGGCGTTCGGTTCCCTGGACGTTCACGCGACGAAACGCGGCCGCGGGATCTGCGGCTCGCTCGCGCATCACGTGGACGCGAGCCGCCAGATGCGCGACCGCGTCGACGCCGTCGAACAGCCGTTGGTCCCAGACGGTGTCTGGCCCAAGATCGGGGCTGGCGCAGAGCTCGGCATCCGCCGGCAGCAACGCCGTGGCCGTGTCGCGGACGAGGGCTCGGACGGCGATGCGCCGCCGCACCAGCGCGGCGCACAGATGGCGTCCGACGAAGCCGTTGGCGCCCGTGACGAGGATCCGCTTCATCGTTCAGGCTCCGCGGCGCAGCGCCCCGGTCGCGCGATGCTCGGCGACCGCTTCGTAGAACATCGCTTGCAGCCGATCAAGCAGCCGCTCGCGATGAAAGTTTTCGTCGAAATACGCCCGCCCGCGGCGTCCCATTTCCGCGCGCTCGGCAGCGCTGGCGCGGTACAGCGCGACGGCGGACGCAGCCAGTCCGGCGGCGTCTTCGGCGGCGCATACCAGCCCGGCTCCGGCGGTGCGAATACACGCCGCGCCTTCGCCGTCCAGGGCGCCCAGGATCGGTTTGCGACAGGCCAGGTAGGATTGGACCTTGCCGGGGATGGTCCGCGCAAAGATCGGGTCGCGTTTGAGCGTGACCAGCAGGGCATCGGCGGCGGCGAAATAACGGGGCATGGTCTCCAGCGGTCGCGGTCCGGTCAGCGACACGGTGGCTTGCAGGCGACGCTCGCGAATCTGCGCCTCGATGGCCGCGCGCTGGCGGCCGTCGCCCATCAGCACCCAGCGGATTTGCGAGACGCCGCGGGTGCGCTCGGCCGCGTCCAGGATCGTCTCGAGCGACTGGCTGGCGCCGAGGTTTCCCGCGAACAGAATCCGAAACCCGGGCGGCAGTTCGCGCCGTTCGGGCGCGTCGGGCGGCAAGTCTAACGGTTGGAACAACTCCTCGGCCCAACTGGGAAAGTAACGCAGCCGTTCATCGGGGACGCCTTGGCGCGTGATATGGGGGATGAAGCCGCGCGATTGGACCAGCACCCGGTCGCAGCGGGCGTAGATGTACCGAACCATGTGTTCCACGGGGCGCAGCAACCAGGGCGAGCGAACGGCGCCGGCCGCCGCCAGCGACTCGGGCCACAGGTCCAGCACCCAGAATAACAGCGGCACGTTGTGCCAACGCCGTAACCAGACCGCGGGCAATCCGACCGTGATCGGCGAGGGTTCGAAGACAAAGATGGCGTCGAACGGACCGCGACAGCGCAACGGGCCCAACAGACTGGCCGACGCGGCGAACGATGAGTAGTTAGCCGCCAGGCGCAGGCCGCGCGAGTTGCCCCGAGACACCAGCGGCACGCGCACTATGGGAATTCCGTCGAACGAATCCGTCGCGGACAACAGATGATAGCCGCTGTACAGACGGCCTTCGGGATAGTTGGGCAAGCCGGTCAATACGGTGATCTCGTGCCCCCGATCGCGCAGCCCCACGGCCAGATCGTTGACACGGAAATTCTCGGGCCAGAAGTATTGCGAGACGATCAGGATCCGCATGGCTGCGCTCCGGCATCCTCGCCCGCGCGCCACACGACGCGCTGAACATAGCCCGTATAACTGATCACGATTCGCACGATCTTTTCTGACACGTTCGGGACGGCATAGTCCGGGACGATCGGCAGACCGCGTTGCGCGCCCCGCGGCTGGGTTTCCAGGATCCGCAAGGCGTCGCGGATGCACTCCCAGTCGAGTCCGACCATCATGACGGCGCCCACTTCCATGCCTTCGGGGCGCTCGTGAGCCTGGCGGATGTTGAGCGCCGGAAAATTGAGGATCGACGATTCTTCGGTGATCGTGCCGCTATCGGACAGCGTGGCCCGGGCGAGCCGTTGAAGTTGGACATAGTCGGTCAGGCACAGCGGCTTGAGCAGTTCGATCGCCGGATGCAGTTCGACCTGCGCGGCGTCGAGCCGCTTGCGGGTTCGCGGATGCGTCGACACAATGACCCGCAAGCCGTAGTGTTCGGCCAGCCGGTTCAAGACGCCGATCAGTCTGGCGAATTGGCCCGGATCGTCGATGTTTTCCTCGCGGTGCGAGCTGACCACGAAATACTCGTGCGGTCGCAATACCAGGCGATCCAGGATCGTCGAGGCTTCGATCTTGGGCAGGTAATGATGCAGCACCTCGAACATTGGGCTGCCGGTCTTGATGACGCGATCCGGCGGCAAGCCCTCGCGCAGCAGGTACTCGCGCGAGATACTCGAATACGGAAGATTGATATCGCTGATGTGGTCGACGATGCGGCGGTTGATCTCCTCCGGGACACGCTGGTCAAAGCACCGGTTGCCCGCCTCCATGTGAAACACGGGGATCTTGCGCCGCTTGGCCGCGAGGGCGGCCAGGCAACTGTTCGTATCTCCCAGGATCAACACTGCGTCCGGCGCCAGCTCGCTCAACGCCTCGTCGCTGCGGGCGATGATCAGGCCAATCGTCTCGGCTGCGGTGCGTCCGGCGGCGTCCAGAAAGCGATCCGGCCGGCGCAGTTCGAGATCTTCGAAGAAGATCTGGTTCAGTTCGTAGTCATAGTTTTGGCCCGTGTGGACCAGCGAGTGATCCACCGCGCGATCCAGCGCGGCAATGACACGCGACAGGCGGATGATCTCAGGCCGCGTGCCGACGATCGTGGTTACCTTCATGAGCCTCCTCGGCAACGTGTTCGACGGGCATCGAATAGGTGTCCGGCCGCGCGGGATCGAACACTTCGCTGGCCCAAAACAGGACCACCAACTCGCCCGACCCCGTGTTTTCGATGCTGTGCGCATATCCGGGCGGGATATCGACCACACGGAAATCCTGGCCGGCGACGGGAATCTCGATCACCTGCCGGCTGTCGAAGCCTTGCAAGCGGATCATGGCGTGGCCCTCGAGCACCAGGAACTTTTCGGCCTTGGTGTGATGATAGTGGCCTCCGCGCGTCACGCCGGGTCGGGTGCGCGAGACGAAGATCTGGCCCAGATGATCCGACTTGAGGAACTCGGCCAACGCGCCGCGGGCGTCGGCCTTTTGGACCAACGGATAGGCCAGCTCGCGCTCGGGAACATGCGACAGGAACGTCGCGTACAGCTTGCGGGCAAACGGGTCCGCCAGATCGGGGAACGCCAGCGTCTGGCGACTGGCTTGAAAGGCTTGGATCATCGCTGCCAGACGCGCCAGCGTCACGCGGTGCGACACGGCCACTTTCTTGAAGCTCGTCGCGACGCCGCGGCTGAGCCGCTCGCCGGCAAACGCCTCGACCACATCGTCGATGTACACCAGTTCGAGTTCGCGGCGGGGATCGGAGATCTCGATCGACTCGCCGCGGGCGAGGCGGTGGCAGAAGGTCGCCACGACCGAGTTGTAATTGGGGCGGCACCATTTGCCGAAGACGTTCGGCAAGCGGTAGATGGCCACCTCTGCGTGATCCCGATTGGCGAACTCGCGCAAGGTCCGTTCGGCGGCGGCTTTGCTCCGGCCATACGGACTGTCCAGGACCGCTTGGATCGAAGACGCAAAGACGATCTTCGGCGCCCGCCGCAGGCTGTGCAGCCGATCGCATACCCACCGCGTGAACTCGACGTTGCCGGAGGTGAACTCGGCGTCCGTCGGCGGTCGATTCACGCCCGCCAGATGATAGACGACATCGGCCTGCGCCAGCGCGTGCCTCAATTCCGTCGCGTCGCTGTCGACGTCGTGACAGCGGACATCCAGGTCGTCGAACCGCCGGAACGCGGCGACCAGGTTGCGACCGATGAATCCGGCCGCGCCGGTGACGAGGACGATCTGCATGGAGCCCCTTCTACAAAAACACGTGAATCAATCGACCGTTCACAAAGGAATCGTGTCGGACGGGCGGAGGCCTTCGAGCGGGCACCCTTGCTTCGGGGGAGGCAACAGCAATGCCGCGGTGCAATCCGGAGCTCCTTCCCACGGTCCCTTGCTCGGGCGACCGACGAATGTCTGCCGCGGCGCGCGCTGCCGGCCGGGTTCGGCGATGGTCCCCGTGTCGCGGTGCGAACCGTGCGCAACGCCGATCCGCGCGGGCGGATCAAGCTGCCGCGCGCGCCGCTGGCCGCTGACGTCCGATCGTTCGCGATCCGGACGATCGATCGGCGGGAAGCGGAACCACGGCGCGACGGTGGATGGCCTGCTGGACGCAATCCAGCTTGAGCAGCAATTCGGTCATGCCGTCGACCGACAGCAGCGGGACGTTGTGCGAGTTGTAGTCTTCGGCGGCCGAGACCTGGACGCGCCCTTCGGTGAAGTACGAGGCATAGTTCAGATCGCGCTGATCGGCCGGCACGCGGAAGTAGCCTTCGCGATCCTCGG
Source organism: Candidatus Anammoximicrobium sp. (assembly GCA_032229885.1). GTDB lineage: Bacteria > Planctomycetota > Planctomycetia > Pirellulales > Pirellulaceae > Anammoximicrobium. The sequence continues at coordinate 22,110 of JAVYAJ010000312.1, forward strand.
CCTGCGCCATCTCTTCGCGAGTCAACAACGTCTCGTACAACTTCTCGCCGTGTCGCGTGCCGATCACCCGCACCGGATGATTCACGTCGAACACCTGTTTCATGGCCGCGGCCAGTGTTCCGATCGTGGCGCTGGGCGCTTTCTGGACGAACACATCGCCCGGCGCGCCGTATTCAAAGGCGTACAACACCAGGTCGACCGCGTCTTCGATCGACATCATGAACCGCGTCATGTGGGGATCGGTGACCGTCAGCGGTTCGCCGGAGGTGATTTGATCGATGAACAGCGGGATCACGGAACCGCGCGAAGCCATCACGTTGCCATATCGCGTGCCGCACAGGATCGTGCCTCGATCCGCGCCGATACGGGCTTTGGCGATCATCAGCTTTTCCATCATCGCCTTCGAGATGCCCATCGCGTTGACCGGATAGACAGCCTTGTCCGTCGACAGCACGATCAGCCGCTGGACGCCGCACTGGATGGCGGCATTCATCACGTGCTCGGCGCCCAACGCGTTGGTCATCAGGGCTTCGAGCGGGTAGAACTCGCACGAGGGCACCTGCTTGAGCGCCGCCGCGTGAAACACGTAATCGACGCCGTGCATGGCGTCCGTGATCGAGGATGCGTTGCGCACGTCTCCGATGTAAAACTTCAGCTTGCGATGCCTGTACGCCAGCCGCATATCCTCCTGCTTTTTCTCGTCGCGAGAAAACACGCGGATTTCGCCGATGTCGGTCTCCAAAAAACGCTGCAGCACGGCATTCCCAAACGTGCCCGTGCCGCCCGTGATGAGCAAGGTCTTGTCGGAAAAAGGCGTCATGCGGATCACTCCAAACGGTAGCTAACGTCCCTGACGGGCCGGAATAATAGCCCCGATCCCGACCGCCGACAAGACGAAAAACTCGGTTCTCGACCGCGCGCCCGCGGTGAACGGGCGAATTGATGAATTGACGAACGCCGCTGCTTGGGCAAACCCGCGGTCCGCCGCATCTGGTTCCGTCTCCGGCCCTGCGCACGGCGAAGTCGCAAGGGGACCGCGCGTTCATCTTCGTAGGTCGCACGCCATACCTGGATGGGCGACGGTGTGCTATCGTATGGCGATGCCTGTCCACGTGCCCTTGTTGATGCCCGAACTCGATCTGTCGCCGACGCACGCCGTCACCGTATGCAGTTGGCTCGTCTCCGTCGGCAGCGAGGTGTCGGCCGGCGATCGCCTGCTGGAAATCCTGGCAGGCGAAGCCTTGATCGACCTGCCTGCGCCCGTGGCGGGCCGCTTGACGCGCAAGGCCGCCGCCGAGGGCGAGGCGGTCACGGCGGGCCAGATTCTGGGCGTTATCGAGGTCGAGGAGTGCGGATCGTGAAAGCCTCGCCCACGTTCTGGCGGCAGAAACACGTGATCATCACGGGCGCGTCCAGCGGGATCGGCAGCGCGCTGGTCGACGAACTAGCGCCGCTAGCAGCAAGCGTCGGCATGATCGCGCGACGTGCGGATCGGTTGCAAGAGCTGGCGGACGAGATTCAAGCGCGTGGCGGGCAAGCCGTGGTGGCGGCGGCTGATGTGGCGCAGCGGGAACAGGTGTTCGGCGCGGTGCAGGCGATCGAGTCGACCACGGGGCCGTGCGACGTGCTGATCGCCAACGCCGGCGTCTATCGCAAGACGGCGGGACGCGATTTCGACGCGGTGCGGGCCGGGTTGGTCGTCGGCACGAACCTGATGGGCGTGATCAACTCGATCGGCGCGGCGCTGCCGGGGATGGTCCAGCGCAACCGGGGGCACATTGCCGCCGTCGCCAGCGTCGGCGGCATGATCGGGCTGCCCGGGGCGGGCGCCTACTGCGCCAGCAAGCAGGGCGTCGTGACGCTGTTGCAAAGCTTGCGCGCCGACCTCTGGCGGACCGCGATCGGGGTGACCGCAGTCTGTCCCGGCTATGTCGACACGCCGATGATCACCGACGCCGAACGGACGGCGATCCGCGGGTTGCTGACGGCCCGCGAGGCTGCCCGTCGGATCGTCTGGGCGATCGAACGCAATCGAGCAGAATACTGGTTTCCCTGGTGGACGGCGCTTGAGGTGCGAGCGGCCCGCCTGCTGCCGCCGCGCCTGGCCGCGCGGATTCTGAGCCGCTATCCGGAGATGGAAGAGACGCACACCGCGGAGGACTGACGCGATCGACTGCACGACGACGGTCTTACGGCCCCTGCTGCCGCCGTCGGGCGTCACGGGCGGGCATTGCGTTTGCGGCCGACCGGCGCCGCACGCGGGCTTGTCCGGCATTGCATGGTTTGAACCGTGTTCCCCGCCGCCGGCGCGGCGAGCGCATGCCGCGCCAGGGCGTCCCGCCAAGCGACGCGTTGCCCGCGGCGCGAGCTGGACCCTACTTCGTCGGCGCCGCGGGACGGGCCAGATTCGGCTCGTTCTCGTGAGCGTGCAGGGCACGCTCGATCGCGCGTCGGCCGAAGGTCCAGAACAGGGCCGGACGCACGAAAAAGTCCAACAGTGTCGAGCTGAGCAGGCCTCCGAGGATGACCGTCGCGACGGGATAGAGGATCTCCTTGCCCGGTTCGCCGGCGGCCATAGCCAGCGGAACGAGCGCGATGCCGGCGGTCAGCGCCGTCATCAACATCGGCGCGAGCCGTTCCTCGCCGGCCCGGTCGATCATCTCGGGCGTGAACGATTCGCCTTCGTAGTGGATCAAGTGCAAATAGTGGGCGATCAACAGAATCCCGTTTCGTGAAGCGATGCCCGCCAGCGAGATGAACCCCACCATGCTCGCCACCGTCAGCGATTGGCCGGTCAGCGCCAGCGCCGCCACGGCTCCGATGGCCGCCATCGGCAGCGCCGCCAGAACCTGTAGGCTGAGATTCCACGAATTGAACAGCGTATACAATGTCAGGATCATACAGGCGAGCGACGCGAGGCTCAGCAACCCGATCGTGCGGGTCGCGGACTGCTGGCTCTCGAACTGGCCGCTGTAGTGGATAAAATATCCGGTCGGCAACGATTGCTGGATGGGCGCCAAACGCTGCTGAATCTCAGCCACCAGGCTGCTCAAGTCGCGATCCGCCGAGTTGCACTGGATGATGATCCGCCGCCGGACGTTCTCGCGGTTGATCGTGTTCGGGCCGCTCGAATCCACCACGTCGGCGACCTCGCTCAACGGGATCTCGCCGCCGCCCGGCAGCGTGAGGGTCATCCGTCGCAGCTCGTGCGGGTCGTTGCGAAACGGGTCGTCCAGCCGCACGAGGATGTCAAACTTTCGTTCACCCTGGACGAGTTCGCTGACCACCCGCCCGTTCATCGCCGTCTCGACCAGCTCGTTCACGTCGGCCGAGTTCAACCCGTTGGCCGCCAGGGCGTCTCGATCCAGGTTGATTCGCAACTGGGGGATCTCGGTCTGCGGCTCGACCATCAGATCCTTTACGCCGCGGACGTCGGCGATGGCCGCTTTGATCTGGTTGGCCGTGGTCCGCAGGATGTCGAGGCTGTCGCCGTACAGCTTGATGCCGATCTGGGCGTTCACGCCCGAGACCATGTGCGCGATCACGTGCTGCAACGGCTGTTCGACTGAAATCGCGACCCCCGGGACCTGGGTCAATTCCTCGCGGATATCCTCCATGATCTGCTCGCGCGTGCGGTGGTCATGGGAATCGAACGTCACGATCAGCTCAGTGATGTTGACGCCTTCGGCGTGCTCGTCCAATTCGGCGCGGCCCGTGCGACGACCGAAGGAAACCACGCCGGAGACGTTCTTCAGACGTTGTTCGACCATCCCCGCGATTCGATTGGATGTCTCCAGCGAGTTGCCCGGAGGCAGCACGACATTGATCTGCGCGCTGCCTTCGTTGAACGGCGGCAGAAAATCGCGTCCCAGCCGCGACACGACGACCCCACTGGCGACGACGCCCAGCGTGACGACGCCCAAGATCGGCCAAGGATGGCGAATGCTGAACCGGATCGCGTGCCCGACGCCCCACTTCAGACATCGCAACAGCAAGCCGTCTCGGTCGTGCGAGGTAACCTTGGCCGTCGGCAGCAGCCAGTACGACAGCACCGGCGTTACGGTGAGCGACACGACCAGCGAGGCCAGGATGGACACGATGTACGCCACCCCCAGCGGCGCGAATAGACGCCCTTCCATGCCGCCGAGCGCAAACAGCGGCACGAAGACCAACACGACCAGGATCGTACTGAAGACGATCGAGTTCCGCACCTCGCAACTCGCCTCGTACACCACGCGCAGCGGGTGCAACGGTTCGGCCGCTGCGCGATTCTCGCGCAGACGGCGGAAGATGTTCTCGACGTCCACGATGGCGTCGTCCACCAACTCGCCGATGGCGACGGCCAGGCCGCCGAGTGTCATCGTGTTGATCGACATCCCCGTCCACTTGAACACCAGGCCCGTCACGACGATGCTCAGCGGAATCGCGGTCAGAGTGATGAAAGTCGTGCGGAAGTTCAGCAGAAACAGGAACAGGATGATGATCACCAGGATGCTGCCATCGCGCAACGCTTCGATGACGTTCCGAACGCCCAGTTCGATGAACGTCTTCTGTTGATAGATGTCGGTGTCGATCCGGATGTCCTTGGGCAAGCTCGTTTGAACCTCGGCGAGCGCTTCGACGATGCGATCCGTCAGCAGCCGCGTGTCCGTGGCGGGCTGTTTGGTGATCGTCAGCATCACGGCGGGCGCGCCGTTCACCGCCGAGTCGCCCCGTTTGACCTGCGGCGCCTCGGCGATGCGAGCCACGTGGCGCAGCAGCACGGGCCGCATCGGATCGGGCTTGACCACGACTTTCTCGATGTCCTGGATGCCCTGCAGACGGCCGATCGAACGGACCAGATATTCGTGGCCTCCACGCGTGAGATACCCGCCCGTAGCGTTCTCGTTGCTGGCCGCCAAGGCCCGTTCGACCTCGAGCAACGTGACGCCATAGCTGCGCAGTGCGTTGGGATCCACCAGGACCTGGTACTGCTTGCGCCCGCCGCCCATCGTGACGACCTGGGCGATTCCGGGAATGGTCAGCAGACGCTGGCGAACGATCCAATCGGCCAGGGTGCGGACCTCCATGGGCGACGTTTTGCCGCCCTCGCTCCACATTCCGACGAGCATGATCTGGCCCATGACCGAGGAAATCGAACCCATCTGGGGCTGCACGCCGTCGGGCAGGGCAGAGGCCATCATGGCCAGTTTTTCGGCGACGATCTGGCGATCGATGTAGATGTCGGTCCCCCAATCGAACTCGACCTGGACCACGGACAGCCCGATGCCCGACGCGCTCCGCACGGTGTGCACGCCGGTCGCGCCGTTGATCGCCGATTCCAAGGGAAAACTGACCAACGTCTCGACCTCTTCTGGCGCCAGCCCCGGGGCTTCGGTCATCACCGTGACGCGCGGTCGATCCAGATCCGGAAACACGTCGATGGGCAGATGGTACAACGCGTACCCGCCGTACGCCATCAGCACCAAAGCGACGGCGATCACCAGCACTCGATGATGCAACGAAAAGCGAATCAGCGCGTTCAGCATGGAATATGTCGTCCTGGAAGGAAGCCTGGCCTGCGAGCCTGACGCAGCCTCAATGATTGTGCCCGGCGTGCGGATCGACGCCGCCGCCGGTCTGCGCCTTCAGCGCCAACTGGACCTGGTGCGCGGCCGACGCGGCGACCATCGAACCGATCTTCAGCGCCCCGTCGTCGGCGATCACGACCCAATCTTGATCGCGATAGTCGACGCGAACTGGCCGCCGGTCGAAATGGTCGCCGTTGGCCTCGAACGCATAGGCCTCGGCGCCGTCCTGGACCACGGCCTCGACCGGCAACACGATTCGCGCCTTCCACTGCTCGATGGGGACGCGAAGTTGGGCCCTCTGGCCGGGGCGAAACTGCCAGTACACGAAACGCCGCCCGTCCGGTGTCTTGGTTTCCCGCACCGGACGATTGGGCAGGGCGACATAGAAACGAAACGTCCGCGACTGGGGATCGACCTCTTCGTTCAGGTAGAGGATCTTGAGCCCCGTCGACGTCGCCGTCGCGGCGGTCGATTTTTCGCCCCAGACCGCCAACAGCGCGCCGTCCGACGTGGATGCGCGCGTGATCGCCGGGACGTCCTGCTCGAATGCCCGGCCCTCGATGTATAACTCGCCATAATCCATCAACGTGCAGAGCGTGTCGCCGGGGTTCACGTACTTGCCCTGCGACACATCCAACTGCTTGACCTGCAGCGGATGGCTGTCCATGCCCTCGGCGACCTCTCGCTCTGGCGCACAGACGGTCAGGCTCTCGACCAGCTTTCGCGTCGTCTCAATTCCAGCCACTTCTTCCGGCGACAATCCGTGCAGCAACAACGCTTGCCGCAACGTGTTGAAGGCCGCCCGCTGCTTCTGCTGTTCGTACTTGCGTTCGATCAGCAGTTTGCCGGGGATCACCCCCCCGGCGCTCACCTCCTCGAGCCGTGCCACCTCGCGGTCCGTCACATCCAGCTCCTCGATCGTGCGGAGAAAATCGGTCTGCGACTGGAGAAGGTCTTCGTGCGTCAAACGGATTTCGAACAGCGGTTGGCGCGGCTCGATGGACTCGCCCTGGATCGGGTAGACCCGGGCCACCACGCCGGTCATCGGCGCGGTGACTTCGATGATGGACCAGCCCGGACGTTGGACGACGATGCCCGGCACCGAGATCGTCCGTTCGAAAGGCTTCAATTCGACCTTGGTCAAGCGTAAGCCGATGTTTCCCCGCGCCTGTTTGCTGAGCTTGATCGCAGACGCCTCGTCATGCACGTGATTGTATTTTTTGGATGCGCCCGGGCCATGATCATGGTCGTGATCGTGGCCGTCACCATGATCGTGGTCATGATCGTCATCGTCATCCTCGTCATGCGCAACGTGGGTTGTCTGGGTTGCCGTGAATGCGCTCCGTGCGCGATCCAGAACCGACAGCGCGGCCTTTCTGCCGTCCGGCGTCAAGGCGGCAGCCGCCACGAGTCCGGCGATCATCAGCGCCAGAAGCGTCCAGAGCCCCCATCGCGCTACGGAACGTAATCGTTGTCGAGGAAGTTCAGTGTTCATAAATCTGTCTCGATCGAGGGAATCCCAAAGCGTTCAGAAGTGTGCGTCCGATCGGTGCGGCAGCACACGTCTGTTCCGAACAACGATCGCATCCGAGATTGTTTCGCTCTCGGTTGCGGCACGGCGCGCGAAATAACATGTCGGGTGAAACGATCAACTATGTCGCCCGATGATCGAGGGCCACGGCCCGCAGGATGCGCGCATCACCCGCATCCTCAAACAGAGGCGCACCAATCACGCGAATCGCTCGAAGACCAAGGGCCGAGATCAATGGCCAAACCACAGAAACAGGTCGCCCGATCGCCCCAGCGAAGCATCGATCCGGGCCCCATTCAGGCCGCGTTTCAGTCTTTGCCCAGGCGCGCAACACCCGCTTGGATCAGGTCGTTGCGCGATCGAGAAACGTCCCGCGCCGCGTGTCGCCGCCCCGTCGCGAGGCGCCGATTCGAACGTTCCGAACGCGCGACAGCCAGGCCGCGCCAGCGGAACTCGAGCACGCCGTCAAATCACGAGGACGCTGTGAGCCAGATACAGAGGCACCGGCAGCTCGGGCCGGAGCAAGCTCGGCGAAAACGAAACAGGCCGAACATCGACAAGACGAGCCTGGTCGTCGGGCAAGCGAATCGGACACGCATCCAGCGACCAGAGCGTAGTGTCCACGGGCGACCGACTGGACAGCACAAACGCGCAGCGAAACCCCTGACAATCGTGCGGCCCGTGGTGCGAATGATCCCCGTGGTGCGAATGAACGTCGTGCGGTTCGCTACACCGCGCGTGGCCCCGCAAACAGCCATCGTTCTGCTTGGGGTCGAAGCTGGGCGTGGCGCCGCCGCCCGTTGCCAGCGCCGAGCCGTTTTCGAGCGCCAAGCCGTTGTCGCTCAGGTGCGTATGATGCCCACAACAGCCCACCACCAAGTGGACTGCCAACGCGCCTGCGACGAGAATTCGGCCTAGCATTGACATGCGGGTTTCACTTCGTCTGATAATCCGCCCGCGATCTCGTGTCGCACATCCACCGACTCACGGACCGGACGCGTTCGAGCCGCCGAGACCACATTCGGGCGCGCAGCGACCGCGCGTTTCCCCTCGTGCAACACAAACAGAATCTGATTATGTGCGTCACGATCAAGCAAAGTCAAGGTTGAAACACCTCGCCGGCGGTGGGAGGAAACAGCTTCAGACAGGCCGACAGCACGCGCGTTCCGACCTCGTCCAACGTCGGGCGTGACAGGTCCGGAATCGTGCCTTCGTCGGACAACAGATAAGGCGCAACGAGGTATTCAGGAATGAAGATGGCCTTTGCCGTTTCATCTTTGCCCAACCATGCCCCCGCCAACGGGATGGCGGATGCGGCCCTCGGCGGTTCGGTTGCAGAGACATTGCCGGGCTGGGTGGCTTCGATAGGCTCGGCCGCCGACGGTTCGGGCGCAGTGGGGTACATTTCGGCGAGCACCATGATGTCGGCTGTGGGGGCCAGAACGTATCCGCAACGTGGCGTCTGCCAGCCGGCCTGGGTGTTGGGATTATGAACGAACCGATACAGCCGGTCTCCGAGCGCGTCCCGAAGTCCGCCGCAGAAGCGAAAACGGACGGTCGCGGCGAGCGGCGTGTCCTGACCATACCGATTGGAGACCGGCAAGTCGTCCGGGGCGGCTTTGACGAGCGCCTTGGACAGGTGTCCCAGCATCTGGCCATGTTCTCCGCCAATCCAGAGAAATCGGCCTCCGGCGGCCGCGTAGGCCGTCAACGCGTCTCGAACCGCCTTCTCGACCTGAAACGGTCCGGCGCACACAAACAACACGGGGATGGTCCGGTGATCCAGCGCTTTGCCGCTTTCCGGAGTCCGCACGTCCAGCAGACGAAAGGGAACGTTTGCCAAGTGCAACGAACGCGCGGCGGCGGCCGTGATCAGTTTGCCGCCAAACGAAAAACGCGCCTTGTTCATCGTCAACGACGGCTCGACGAGCAAGCCTACGGCCGCTTGGCCATCCGCCGCCTGGTGCGGCAGTAGATCGGCGTACAGCGAGTCGTCCGACAGCGGACGCGTCGCCGCATAGGCCGCTTTGCGTTTCTCGTACTCGGCTTCGAGCTGCGGAGTGAGCGTCGGAACCTTGCCCGCTTTGGCGAACGCCAGGGCCGCGCGAATGACGTCGCGCCCGTGGACCGCCCCGTAGACGCCCAGTTCGGCAAGAGCCGTTCTGGCGGCCGTCAAACGCTCGGGCTTGGCGTCGATCGCAAAACTGCCGGCGATGGTCGATCCGCGCCGGGTCATGAAGGCGTTGCTTTCCAGCCCGGACAGCATGATCGTCAGCAGCGCTTCGTCCGGATCCGCAGGCAGCGAGCGGGCGGGTTGCTCCGCCGCCAGACGGCGGACCAGCGCTCGGCCCTCGGCGCCGCGGGCGACCTCGGCAAAGTCCAACCCCACGCCCGGGCCGGTCTTCAGGCGATAGCCGCCCTGGAATCCGTAAGTCGCATAGTGGATCAATGGGTCGTGGTTGCAGGCGGCCTCGTCGGCCAGAACATGCAGCATACAGGCCGACCAGAAGGCGATGCGCCCCGCGTCGCCATCGCGGAAAGCGTTGACCAACAAGATGAACGTCACCGCCTGGCCTCGAGGCGCATGCAGAGAATAGGGCGACGTGAGCTGGTAGGCTGCGAGCGTCTCGAGGTCGACCGGCGAGACCTCGAAGTGCGTCAGCTTGGCCCAGGGCGTAAAGTCGTCGGGCGTATGCGACCATTTCACGATGTTCGCCGTCGATTCCGGCGGGACGACGCCCACGAGCAGCTCGGCGGCCAGTTCGTTTAGCGGGTCATGTCCGGCGCCCCAGCCGAGTAGCTTCAACGGGGCGAGACAGATGATCGCAACCGAAAACACCAATCCTCTGCTGTTCATCGGGGCAGCTCCGAATGGGGCCAGAGGCCGTAATCACATAGTCCTACGCTGGCCAAAGGCCGCAACCACCGAGTGTTCAGACATCGGGCACTGGAACCACGTACGGAACACAGGACTCGTACCGCCACTCGAAGCAGGCTGCCGCACCTGTCGCCCGCCGGGCGGGACCGCCGGGCGATCACAACCGCGGGTTGCGTCGCGCGTCTCGCGCGGCAGGCCGGGGCCGACAACGCGTGCACGGACCCCGTGCCGTCGGTCACGGCGCTGGGCGCTTGGTCGGTTTGAGAAAGTGCTCGAAGAACAAATAGACCTGCTGGTTAGACAGTTCGGTCGGCGCGTGAGCCGGTCGATTGGTCATCGCCACACGATTTTCGTGCCCCAGCAGGCGATTGACCGCGACCGCGTGATTCAAGGCCTTCCACCGCTCGGGGCGATCCTCGGCGCCGCCGGAAACGAGAAAGGGTCGAGGCGCCATCAAGGCGTGCAATTCGTGCAGGTCATGGCCGGTCTCGACGAGCTGCTTGTAAGGGCCGGTCCGCGGGTTGGCCTCGGTCGGAATGCCCGGTTTTCGCCTGAAATCGGGCGCCCAGCCCAGATACCACGGTTCCCAATAGTTCACGTTGCCTCGTTTCTCGTCGAACACGATCCCCGGATCCGACCAGACCCCGCACGCGAACTTGTCGTACAGGCACGAGCCGAACAGCGCCCACTTGCCGCCGAACGAGTGGCCCACGATTCCGACGCGGGTCGCATCGACCTCCGGCAGGTTGGCCAGCGCGTTATAACAGTTCGCGGCAATGTACGCCAACGACGCCAAGGGTTGGCGCGACGGGCTTTGCTGCTCCGTATACACAGTCGGCCAGCCGATCGACAACGCCACGAACCCGCGCCGAGCGAGTTGCAAGGCGTAGTCGCGCAGCTCGCTCTTGCCCTGTCCGATGCCCGTCTCCGGCTCGTAATACACGACCAGCACGGCCGGATGCGGGCCGCCTCCGTCGTCGGGAATCAGCAGATAGCCTCGGATGGCAAGCTTGTCGGCGACTTCGACCTGCACACGCTTCTGGGTGAACGTTTCGCGCGTCGTCGCCTGTTCGACGTCGATCTTCGGCCGTTCGATCAGCGGTGGCCAGGCCCCCAGCGAGGCGTTCCAGAAACGGAGGATTTCCTCTCGGCGACGCTGCCAGTCCTCGGGCGTTCTGACCGGACTGCCGTCGTCAAACAACAGCGGAGATCGGTACGAACCGAAGTCTTCGGCCAACTCCGGCGGGGGCGCAAAGGCGATTTGCCGCCAAGCCTCCTCGTCGCTAGCAGGCGTCGGCGGCGGCTCGTCGCCGCGCGCCCAACCTTGGCTGGCCATGATCGCCAGCAGCCCCGACAGCATCAGGAATCGACGTGCGAAAATCATCTTTGCCTTCCTCCCGCGCCAGTATCAGCCGTTCGCCCAGACTCGCGCCGTGCGGCGCGCCACCAGGGTCTGTTCACAGCGCGCTCCCCTCTTCCGCTTTCAGTTCCAACACGCGAGTCGCTTTTCGGTCACGCGGCGCCGCGTGCATCATAACGGAGCGTCGAGATGAAAGCGAGCAGATGACCGGTCGTCGCGCGGCGGGCTCGAGCCGAAGCGAGTGTGCAGACGGTGACAGGCCTGCCGGCAATGGCCTGATTCACCGAATCCTCCGTCCGTCGCTCGGCGCCGGGTGGCGACGGGGGGCGTGTGTGCCCTCGCCGCGTTTTCCGGGGGGCACAACGTGTCGCCGAACTACGCGCGATCTTGCGTCGCCAGCGGGTGGCGTAAAACATCCGCCGAAAACATCAGACCCGACGATGATTGGTATCAGCCGTCCGACGCAGCGTCTTGCGGGCTGGGCTGGGATGCCGCTGGCGCAATCGAACCGGCAATCCGGCGCAGCGCCGATGGACTCGAGCGTCCGGCTCGGCTCATTTCACCAGTTTTGGGTGTGTCGGCTGCCGACCGCCGATCCTGTCGAATGCCTCGTGGAACGCGGCCAGCATCGTGGCGTAGGCGGCCGGGGCGGGAACGACATAGTTCCGGCCATCACCGACCGCCAAACTGCGCATCAGGGCGCTCGGCGCGCCGGTGGTGATGGTATAGACATCAAAGCCGTCGGCTGCCAGTTGCGCGACGATGGCCTGCGGGTCGGGCTGCGGATCCGTGTCGCCTGTGCTGACCAGGATCAGCATTTTCTTGGCGTCGTGGCGTGCGTTCACCCCGACCGCGATCTGACGGCCGCCCATCTGGCCTTCGCTGTCACCGTCCAAGGCCAGGCCCAGCCGGGGGATCGCCCCGGGATAGCGTCCACCGCTCTGCGCCTGATATTCCGCGTGGGCATAGATGAACGCGCCCGGCCGATCGATGTCGAACGCGCCGTGCAGCGCGGCCGAATTGCGCGTCAGCGCCAGTTCGACTTCCGTATGCTCGGCAAACCCCGAGACGGCAATCTGGTCGTCGGGAAAATCCGCCAGTGTGTCGTCGATGAACGTCAAGGCGGCCTCGCGGAGAGCCCGTTTGGCGTTCAGCGGGTAATCGTGCGGCGCTTGTTCGCCGGGGGCGTACGCATCCGGATGTGGCGTCAGAAGAGCCGCGGTCTGGTCGATCAACAACACGATGTCCCGCGGCCCGCCGACGTCGCGGCCGCCGATCGCCACGCTTTCGGCCGTACTGCGATACGTTGCGGCGCCGAGCGCTTTGCCGAACAGCGAATCGTACTGCCAGGCCGCTTGGACGCGAACCGCGTTGATGGCCAGCGGGCTGGTTACGTTTGGCGTGAACGTTCGTGTGATCCGGTTCCAGCGCCCCAGCTCTACCTCTGGCGTCAGCGCGGGCTGGTTCTGCGCAAAGTACTGCCCGACCACGGCTCGCGTCAGGTGCTCGTTGGCCGCAAAGCCATTGCGTTCCAACACGCCGACGCCGGCCAAAGCCGCCGCGTCCACGGCCTTTTGCAGCGCAGCGCGGTGCTGGACGCGCACCCCGAGATCGATGGCGAACGCCGCCATCGCCACGAAGACGATCATGAGAATCGCGACCAGAATCAGAACGGTCCCCGTGCGGCGCGAACGCCGACCGAGACGGTGGGCCCGCGCCGCTCGCTTCCGCCGAAGGGACGCTGCCCGACTCGGAACGTCATGCCGCGAATGGGAACGGACGTTTCGCCACATAGGAACTCCCGAATTGATGACCTGGACCGATGTGTGCCGTGTCGCTTGGACTGGCGCGCTTGTCTACGTCGCGCGGGCGTTCTGCCGTGTGGCCGCCCTCGAACACGGCCGTCGCACTGCACCGCCTTTGAGCAGAGTCTGCGGCCTCGGGCGATCGCCAACGGCCTGACCACCGCGCGGCATGGCGCGCGTCCACAGTCCAACTGTAGCATAGGTCATGAATCCGGGTTGTGCCGTAAATATCGGCGTTTCGACGCGTCGGCCGCGATCGTGCCGCGGACGCGAGTCGCCTTCAGGCCGGGGCCCGTCGCAGCCGCAAGCGGCCGGTCGTGACGTGGCTCAGCGGCGCCCGCGGTTTGAGCGTCGTTTCGTGGCTGGCAACGGCGGCGGGCGTCTGGCGACAGGCGACAGGGGCCTGGCTGCAACCGGCGGACAGATCGGTTTCGACCGCGGCTAGTTCGGCCAGGTCCCGTGCGGCGACTTCGCCACGGACGACCCGCACGTCCGCCGGGGCCTCGATGCCAATCCGCACGGTATTGCCCTGCAACCGGACGACGGTAATCGTGATGTTGTCGTTGATGTGGATCTTCTCTTGCAGTTTTCGAGTGAGGACGAGCATGGTACACTCCCTTGCTTCCCGGTGTCGTGTGGTTGATGAACTTCGCGGTACGTGTCAAGATCAAAGCACACGCTGTGCCAAACCGGTCGCGCCGTCGGCCATTTGTCGCAAGCCGTTATTTGGAACCGAGTTCCACATCGCGAACAAAATTCGCACGCGGATCACGGCGCAGAGAAAATGAAAGTTTTTCCCGTTAGACGCTAGTTTTTCCAAAAAGATGGCTCTGACTTGTCGTTTTCTCGGTTTCTCGCGGCCCGCCTTGGCCGCTGCCGCGGACTACTTGATCCAGCGGTATCGCCACGCGGCCGCCGCGGACATGTCCCGGGCGATCGTCGTCCTGCCCGGGCGGCGCGCAGCGCGTCGGCTGCTGGAAGTCCTGGTCCAGGCGACCTGCGAGCAGGGATTGGCGCTGACGCCGCCCACCCTGGTGACCGTGGGCAGACTGCCCGAGCAGCTATATCAGGCCCAACGACCGTTTGCCGATCCGCTGACGCAACAACTGGTGTGGGCGCACGTTCTCCGCAACGCCGACCGTCGGCAACTGGCCCAGATGGCGGCCGCTCCGCCGGGCGCCGACGATCTCGCCGGGTGGCTCGACCTAGCCCAGCATCTGGGACGGCTGCATGTCGAGTTGGCCGCTGATCTTCTCGATTTTCGCGACGTGGCGCGGCGTGGTCGCGAGTTGGAGGCTTTCGACGAACACGATCGGTGGGCTGCGCTACGTCAGCTCCAGGAGGCCTATTTGTCGCGACTCGACGCCCTGCAACTGTGGGACGTCCAGACCGCGCGACTGGTCGCGATCCAGCAGCGGGAATGCCGGACAGATCGCGAGATCATCGTCCTCGGCGCCGTCGATATGCCGCGCTCACTGCGGCAGATGTTGGAACAGGTCGCCGCGCAGGTCGAGATCTTGATCCACGCGCCCGTCGAGTGGGCCGAGCGATTCGACGGCGATGGTTGCCTGATCCCGGCCGCCTGGGAGGCGGCATCGATTGGGCTGGACGCCGACCAGGTTCACGTCGTCGCTGGCCCGGCCGACGCGGCCGATGCCATCGCCCGTCGTCTGGCCGAGTGGGGAGGACGCTATCGAGCGGATGAAATCTCGATCGGTTTGGCGGACGAAAAGATGGCCGGTCGCGTGCGACGTCAGTTGGATGCGTGCGGGATTGCCGCCCGATCCGCGGTCGGTACGGCGGTGGTCGAAACTGCGCCTTACCGCCTGCTGGCCGCCGTCGAGGCCTGTTTGCACAGCGATCGCTACGCCGAACTCGCCGCCTTGGTTCGGCATCCTGACGTCTCCGCCTGGATCGACGCCGGCGGCGTCGCCGCCGATTGGCTCGAACGGCTCGACCAATTCTTTGGCCGCCATCTGCCGGCACGGCTCGACGGCGATTTGCTCGAACCTGGCATCGGCGACTCCGCCGTGCGGCAGGTCCAAGCGCGCGTCGAGTCGCTTCTGCTGAGATTTCGCGGTCCGCCGCGTCCTTGGCCCGACTGGAATGATGCGATTCGTCAGACGCTGGTCGAGCTGTACGCCGGGCGCCGCTGGGATCGCGAACGGGAGGCGGATCGCGTCTACTTAGAGGTTTTTGACCAGATTCGCCAAGCCCTGACCTGCGTCGAGCTGATCCCCGCCGACCTGGCGCCCGCCATCACGGCAGAGACCGCGATTCGGTTGACTCTGCGGCAATTGGACACGGCCAACGTGTCGAGCCGATTCGATCCCGAGGCGATCGAGCTCCTGGGGTGGCTCGAGCTGCCGCTGGACGATGCGCCCGCGCTGATGGTGTGCAGCCTCTGCGAGGGCGTTGTGCCTTCGTCGGTCAATGCTGACGCTTTTCTGCCTAACGCCCTGCGAAGCCAGCTCGGCGTGCGAGACAATGCCCGGCGATATGCCCGCGATGCCTATGCGCTCAGCGTCCTGGCGGCCACCCACCGGCCGCTCGAACTGATCGTGACGCGGCACAACGACGCGGGCGATCCGTTGTTGCCCAGTCGCCTTTTGTTCGCCACCGAGCCCGCGGAGATCGCGCGGCGCGCGCGGCGTTTTTTCGCGACTCCGCCAGCCCGTCACGAGCTGCCGCCGCTGGCGGGGCGGATGACGATGCCCGCCGCGGACGCGGGCCTGGTGACGCCACGCCCTCGATCGCTCGACGAACCGATCCGCGAGCTGTCGGTGACCGCGTTTCGCGACTATCTAGCCTGCCCCTACCGTTTCTACCTGAGGCGGGTCTTGAGGCTGCGCGCCTGTGACGACGCCGCCGAAGAGTTGGACGGAGGCGCTTTCGGCTCGCTGATCCACGAGGTTCTGCGCCAATTTGGGAACGGCTCGGCGGCCGAATCAAGCGACGTCGAACAGATCCGGGCCGACCTCCACCAGCGGCTAGAGCAGTGCGCCAAGGACCAGTTCGGCCGTCACGCGATGGCGTCGGTGCGCGTCCAGCTCGAGCAAATTCGCCTGCGGCTGGACGCCTTTGCCGACGTCCAGGCGCAGCGGACGGCGGCCGGATGGAAAATCGAAAGCACCGAAGGCGCCCAGCAGGATCACACCGACGCGACCCTGCAGGTGGACGGCCGCCCGTTGGTTCTGCGCGGGCGGATCGATCGCATCGACGTCCACCGCCAGACGGGCCAGCGGGCGATCCTGGATTACAAATCGTCGGATTCGGCCAGGACGCCCGAACAGTTCCACCAACGCGGCGGCGAGTGGATCGATCTGCAGTTGCCCCTGTATCGGCATCTGGCGCGCAGCCTAGGAATCGACGGACCGCTCCAATTAGGCTACGTGCTGCTGCCCAAGGATCCCACCCAAGTCGAGTTCCGGATGGCTGAATGGTCCGAGAGCGATTTGGCGGCGGCCGACGAAGTGGCGCGGCAGGTTGTGCGAAGCATTTGGCAAGAGGTCTTCTGGCCCCCGACCGATCCTCCGCCGGACTTCTCCGACGACTTGGCGGCGATCTGCCAGGACGGCGTCTTCGAGCGCAAACTGGCCGTCGATGATCGCGGCGCGGCGCCGGCCGAGTAAGGCCGTCCGCCACGATCCCGCCGTATTCGGGAATCACCGCGCGGCAACGCAAAGGGGCTCGCTCGAGCATCGTCCGTACGGCCGCGTTCCGGGGCGAGGCTGATCGCGCGCGTGGTTACGGGATCGCTCGGCTGGGGAGACGATCCGGCCTCAACGCATCGCACCGGCCTCGGCATGGCCTCCCGGCCGTCGGCTACTGGTCCAGACCAGACATAGTCCGGCGACAAGGCTACAGGTGGCCAGCGCCAGCCAGGCGGCCGGCATGTGCGCCTGCTCTTGGACGCCCCAGCCGTGCGCGGCGAGCCCCTGGCGGTAATAGGCCACGGTCAGCAGCACGCCGTTGTGGCCCGCGTGCAGGACCATTCCGGGCCATACGCTCGCCGTCCGCCAGGCCACCCACCCCAGGATCAATCCCAAAAACGTGCTCGGCAACAACCGCCCCAGCGCCAGGGCGTCGATCGTCACCACGTGGAACCCGCCGAATAGAAGCGCCGAAGCTAGGATCGCGTTGCGCCCTGACGTGGTCGCCAGCAAGGCGCGCAGCAGATAACCGCGAAACAATAGCTCTTCGCAGACCGCGGGCGCCAAGGCCAGGGCGGCCAAGGTCAACCATAACGGAACATCGCCCAGCCCGGCCAGCAGCTTCTGCGCATAATCCATCTGCTCGGGGCCCAGGGCGCGCAAGCCCAGCGTTTCATTCAACAGATAGATCTCGTGGGCCCACGGCCACAGGCTGATCGCCAGCAAAGTTGCCCCGACGAACGCGAGCGGCGGCGCGCGCCGCAGGCGAAACGTTGCTCGGCACGGCAGCCGCTGGAGGATCGTCGCCACCAGAGGAAAACCGCCGAATAGAACCACCGTGGCCAGACCGCTGCGGGCCAGTTGGCCGGCCAGCGAAGTTGAAGCCGGCTGCAGCATCAGGCCGCGCATCAGAAAGCAAGCGGGAAACAACAGCGCCAGGCACAGCAGCGCGCTCGATACGCTCGGGACCAGCCGAGCCGACGGCGGACGGCGAAACAGATCCGACCAGCCCGCTTCGCTGCCGTACAGGATCGCGTCCGCGCCGAACACGCGAGCCGCCACCGCGATGGCCGCCACCGCATACATCCCGGTGGTGAACACGGCGGCGGTCGCCAGCGTCGGGTCGACCTGGCCTTCGAACAATTCACGAGCCAACAACACGATGTTGACCAACGGGGTCACGGCCAACCAGGCGTTGAACTCGACCTCCGGCATCAGACTCAACAGCCCGGGCGCCAGCGACAGCAGCATCACCGGGATCAGGTAGGCTTGCGCTTCTTTGAAACTGCGGGCAAAACTGGTCAGGCCCAAGAGAACGGCGGAAAAGAACCCGGAGAACAGGATCAGCAGCGCGAACATCTGCACGAAAACCCAGGCGGGCAGGCCGGCTCGACCGAACAGCGCACTGCCCAGCCCGGTGGCTTTCAGCGTGACCGCCATGGCCAGCAGATTGGCGCTCGCCGTCAACAGGGCGACGGTCACCACCGCCACGTACTTGGCGGCCAACAGGCCGAGTCGCGGCACCGGAGCCGCCATCAGCGCTTCGAGCGTCCCTCGCTCGCGCTCGCCCGCCGACAAGTCGATCGCCGGGTATACCGCGCCGGTGATGGTCATCAAGATCAGGATCAGCGGGATCAGCGTCGTCAGCGAGACGGCGGCGTCCGAACCGCGCACGGTCCGCCGCGAAATCCGTGCGGGAACCACCGGTGCGAAGCCCTCCACTTCGAGCTGACGGCGCAGCGCAAACGCATTCACGGCGTGCAGGCGATCCTGCACGTAATCGAGCGCCGTGCGGCTGAGCACCGAGCCGTCGCGACCCACCAGCTCGTACTGCATGGCGGCAAGCCCGGCCGTTCGGGTTTCCGACGCCCGGATAGGCCTGACCCGCACCCCCAGATCCGCCGCCCCCGACGCCACGTCGCCCTCAGGATTCGCGCGAATCACCAGGCTCACTTCGACGGCCGGCTCGAACAGCGACCGCATCGCCTGGGCGGGGTCCGTCGGCGCGGCATCGGCCTGCGCCGTGCCCGCCCCGGCGTCCTCGGCCTGCGCCGCGGCCGCAGCCGCAGTTGCAGCCGCAGTCGCGGGCTCGAGCGGCGTCGCGCTCGCCAACGCAGGATCCCGCTGCGTAGTGCCCGGCCGCGCCGCGTCCGCCATCGGGGGCGCCGGATCCTCGATACCCGTCGGCGACGATTCGGCCAACAGCAACAGTTCGCCGTGCCGAAGCAGCGGGAACAGACGGTCGAACTCAGCCTGCGACGCCACCGCGATCACGGGATGGATCTGACGCGAGCCGCCCAACGACGTGAGCAACAGCCGTTGGAAGCTCAAACCCAACAGAGGATAGACCAACAGCGGCATCAGCAACAGCGTGCCGATCGTCCGCCGATCGCGCAGCGTCTCGCGCAGTTCCTTCTGACACAGCCGCATCAGACGGCCCTGCGCCGAACGCCATGGCCGGGGCCGCACAGCCCGACTCGGTCGTGCGGCGACGTCGGGAGAATCGCCGCCCTCATTCGGGATCTGTTCGTCTGGCATCGTCATATTCCGCGCACGCCCCGGCCGGGCCGCCGCTCGCTGGGCGAGCGAGTGGTTCGACCTGGCTGCATGTAGATACGTCGAAGATCGATCGGACGTACGGTGCTCGACCGAGCGAAGTATACCCGCTCGACGCGGCGCTCGACAGCCGATAGCGCGCCACGTCGGCGGCCGCCGCGCAGCCGGACGGCCAGACCCGCCCCGCGACAGGAACGCCGTCGGCGCCAGCCCGCTAGATATCCACGATCAGCTCGGCAATCCATCCCGTGTCGGACGATTCCACGCGCAGACCGTGATAGGTGATCGCTTTGACTTCGTGTTCGGGCCCGTGCCGCGCCGGGTCGAGCGGTTCACCGCGCGCCGTGGCCCGCAAGCCGTCCGCGTCCAGTTCGACCTGAAACTCGCTCAGCACCAGCCGTTCGGTCTCGAACGCGTACAGCAACTCGTTCAACCAATCAAACAGCAGATAGTCGTCCTGTTGGCCGGGGATCTCGAAACGGCGCAGCTCGGCGGGCCGGACGGCGTCGGGATGGTGAACGATCAGTGAGAACAGCGCCCGCGCCGCTTCGACAAACAACCCGGGGCGATCCGGCGCTCGAATCCGGAGACCGATGTCCGCGGTGTGTTCGACGACTTCGTACATGCACTACCTGGTAAATGCGGCTGCCCTGGACACATACTCGGGCCAGGCGGCTCGTGCCCAGACCGTGATGGCGGCTCGTTCGTCGAAACGAAACATTGGGGTCGCCGCGTTCATCAGGCCTTGGCAATCTTGCCCGCTGACGAGTGTACCTTTCCACGAATTACAATCGGACAACGCACGAGCATGATACCATGTTCCACGTCCCCAATGCCGAGGGACGGCAGGGAGTGTACTGGACACGAGAGGATCGTCGCGGGCGAACGCGGTCGTCGCCGGGCATCGAGACGCTCGTCCATCCGGCCAGGGCGCGCCTCGACCACGCCTTCCGCACTCGAACCGTTAAACTGTTCCATCCACCCCGGACTCTCGAGTGCGTGTCGAGGTTGGGCGCTTTCGGCCGAACAGGACCGGCGCTCTTGAGCCGGCAGCCGCCGGTGCGGCATCACGGTTAAACGTCGGGTAAAGGCGGTTGTCACTACCCAAAATTGGAATTGAGGAGAGGTGGAGCGGGAGGCGATCTTGGACGGCCAACGGGCGGTCAGTTGTCCATCAACACGAGCGCCGGATCCTGTCGGACGGCCATCCAGGTCGGCCAGTAACTGGCCAGCACGGTCACGACCGGCGCACAGACGACGGTGGCTATCAGCAGCGTCGGCCGTACGGTGAACAAATCGGCGGTCAAATCCAGCATGGCGTGCCCAGCCAGCGGCGCCAGCACAAAGCCCAGTCCGCAACCGATCAGACCGCCGGCCAGCCCCAGCACGAAAGCCTTGCCCAAGAACAGCCCGGCCACGGTCCCAGCGCTCTTGCCCAACGCGCGCAATACGCCGATCTCCGCGCGGCGTTCGCGAACGTTCATGCCGGTCATCAGTCCGACGAAGACGCCCGAGACCAGGACCGCCAGCGGCGTGGCGATGCCCACAAGGCTGCCGAGCAAATGCTGTTGACGAGCCCGGCCGGCCTCCTGTCGCTGGCGATTGGCCACGACCTGTGCCAGCGCCGTGGCCACCCGATCCTGCTCGGTCTTGCGCGTCGCTTCGACCAAGTCCCGCTGCTTTTCCCGGGCCTCGGCGCGCGGTACATCTTCATTGATCACGGTGTCCGGCAAGACCGTTGCCAACTGTTCCCGAATGGCGGAAATCCGATCGCCCTTGCATTTGCAACCCAGCGCCATGATCTGATTGATTCGCCCCGGTTTGTTCAGAATTCGTTGGGCGTCGTGCAGGTCGAGAACCAGTTGTACATCCTGCAAGCCGCCGTACTCGGGCATGATCTGTGCGATCTTGAAAGGCTGGCCTTCGATCTCGATTGTCTGATCCGCCTTTAAACCGGCGCCCAATTCGTGTCCGACAAATACGCAGCCCGGTTCGACCGCCACGGCCATGTGCTCTTTGTTTTCGCCAATCTGGGCGACGGTGGACACGGGCAGCGTGCCGACCACCAACGCCGTGCGGTCCCGCCACTTCACCTTTTCCTGCAGCGTGGCGATCAGGTGGACGATCGTTTCAATCTGCGGCGACGTCGCCAGCTTTTGGACGTACTCTTCGGGAAAGTCGACCGCCACGAAATCCGTGTACAGATTTCCGAGGTTGGTGTCCTTGTGGACGACTCGCAGGTTCACGCCCAGATCGCGCATGATGCGCTTCGTCTGCTTGTCCATCGCGGCCAGCAGCGATTGCGTCTCGCGCTGGTGCTGCTCCATTTCCGCCTGCAACTGGCCGGCCTCGGCGTCCAGCATGGCCAGCTCGCGATGCGTGTCGTCCGCATAGCCTCCGATCAACGTGGGGCCGACGATGAACAGCACGGCCGCGACAATCACCGCGATCAGACACAGGAGAAAATTGACCGTGCGAAAGCGGATCTCCGAAACGATCAAGCGCGCGACGCTCATGCCTACCCCCTCGTCAGAAGCAGCTCCAGATAACTCTGCCGCTGTGCATCGGTCATGCCCAAGGCGCCCGCCAGCGACAGAATGTGCGATCTGGCCGATTCCAAATCCGCGGCCTCGGCCTTCAACTCGAACTCGACGAACGTCCCGAGTCGCTCGACTCGGTCCAACGCGATTTCGACATCCGCCCCCTGCCAAGCCAACGGCGCCGTGCGCCGTATTTTATGGACTTCGGCTACGATTTGGAAGCCAAGCGATTCCAGCAGCGCCGTCCAGTCGGCTAGGCTATCCGGTGCATCGGCCAGCGGCAATTCGATCTCGCGGCGCGTCTTGGTGATCGCATCGACCTTCGGCCCCTTGTAGGTAACGGCACAGCGTCCGTCCATTTCGCGGATCCGCAAGGCCTCGTCGGTTCGCGCAAAGTCGCGGCAAGGATGGGCAAAATAGCGATCCCGCTGGACGATCGCCGCGCCGAACTGCGCGCCCCGGGCCACAAGCTGTGCCTCGAGCGCCGCCAGATCCGCGACCGGGAACTTTTGTTCGACCTCGAAGTACGTGGTCGAGGGTGCGTAAGCATGCATAGAACTGCCTTAACGCGGGCTAGCGCCCGCAACCCAAGAATCTGTTTGGCCGAAGGCCATATTCATCCGGGCCGCGGTGACACGCTGACGTTGGCCTTCGGCCAACACGGTTGCTATCATCTCTGACTCCTGGGGCGTTGCCCCAGGCTACGTTGATGTTGGCCTTCGGCCAACATGCTTCCTGGCGTCTGTGCTGCGCAACAGTTACCCAATGCCAATTTCACTTAACGCGGGTTAGTGCCAGTAACCCTAAAGTGTGCTGTACAGACCAGTCTACAAGATGCGCGCACGGCGCGCGCATGATACGGACTAAGACTCTAACGCGGGCCAGTGCCCGCAACCCAAGAATCTGTTTGGCCGAAGGCCTCCGATCACCGTAGCCTGGGGCAACGCCCCAGGGCTG
>JAVYAJ010000313.1:0-11393 GCA_032229885.1 Candidatus Anammoximicrobium sp.
GACTCCTGGGGCGTTGCCCCAGGCTACGTTGGTGATGGCCTTCGGCCAACGCGCTTCCTGTCGTCTGTGCTGCGCAACAGTCGTCCAATGCCAATGTCACCTACGCGGGCTGTCGCCAGCAACCCAAAAGCGTAGTGTACAGGCCAGTGTACAAGATGCGCGCACGGTGCGCGCATGATACGAACTAACACTCTAGTGCGGTGTCCAGGCTAAATGTCGGAGTAGAGGCGGTTGCTACTTCTCGAAATGGGAGTTGAGGAAACGTGGAATCGCAAGTCGTTCTAGATTGCCAGAAGAACGATCCGGATACGACATCATGATACGGGAAATCGGTGGGCAGGGACCGCAAGGAAGTGCGCCGTCCTGGAACGGCGCGCTTCGTCACGTCCGTTGCGTGCCGTCACGGTCCGTCGCGTCCACCGGGTTGCGGCCACGACCGAGCGTGGCCCTTCAGCGTGATCTGGGCTTGCCGGGAGCGACGCGCTCCAAGCGAAGAAATTATCGCGGCGACTCAAGGAGTATGAGTGGACAACGCACCAGGCGGAAAACCTGCGGATTTTCCGCGCCGGCGCGAAAGCACCCCCGGCAGGACTCGAACCTGCGACCCCCGGTTTAGGAAACCGGTGCTCTATCCACTGAGCTACGAGGGCAAGACTCGTTGGCAACATCCGTTGCGTGGATCCTGTTGCATGGCGTTTATCGCGCGGGCATGGCAGACTAGTCTACTAAAAATTCGTGGGAACACAAACGCCCTGCCAGACGCGCGGATGGCCCTTGACAGACAGGACGCGGCGAAGGTCGGGGCTGCGCGGCGAAATGGAATCGTCGGTTGCCTGCGTGGCACATCGCGACGCGGACGACGCGCGATCGCGGGGCGGCCGATCTAGGGCGGCTCGAGCAGCGCGCGGAGAGCGTCTTCGAGAATGGGATGCGCAAACGCATAGCCGGCCTGTTCCGCGCGGCGCGGGACGGCGCGGGTCGATGTCGTCAGCAGCGCTGTCATTTCGCCGACCGCCAACCGTAGGATTGGCTTCGGGACCGCCGGAAGCCACGTCGGGCGATGGACGGCCCGCGCGAGGGTCTTGGTGAACTCGCGGTTCGTCACCGGATTCGGAGCGGTTGCGTTCAACGGCCCGTGCAAATCGTCGTGTTCGGCAGCGAACAGCAAGAGGTTGACCAGATCGTCGATGTGAATCCAAGCGACCCATTGGCGGCCGCTGCCCAGCGGACTGCCCAGTCCCAGGCGGAATGGAGTGAGCATTTTCGCCAAGGCGCCGCCATCCGGGCTCAGCACCATCCCGATGCGCAGGGTGACCACGCGGATTCCGCCGTCGGCGGCCGCCAGCGCTTCGCGTTCCCAATCGCTGGCCACGCTGGCGAGGAAATCGTCGCCCGATGGTGTGGACTCGGCGACGATCGCTTCGCCTTGCTCGCCGTAGTATCCGACGGCCGACGCCGCGATCAGGGCTCGAGGCGGGCGCGCCGTCTGTCGCAATGCGGCCACCAAGTTGCGCGTCCCCAACAGCCGACTGTCGCGGATGCGCGCTTTCTTGGCGGCGGTCCAGCGGCCGGAAACCACCGACTCGCCGGCTAGATGGAAAACCACATCCATGCCGTCGGACGCCTCGCACGGGGGCGGCGCGTGTTCGACGTCCCAAGAAAAAAATCGGGCATCGTCGCGCGCAAGCTTTCGCGCCGCTCGCGTGGCGTCGCGCGACAGCACAACCGGCTCGGTCAGTCGCGACAGCAGACGCCGGCCGATCAGCCCGGTCGCCCCGGTTACGGTCGCTCGCATGATCTTTGCCTCCGTTTGGCCGCCGGGACGATGCGCCCCGTGTCAAAAATCAGAATTGATGGGACATAGAACGCAACGTCTTCTCGACTTTCAGAAGAACGATCTGGACATGAATTAACGCGGGCGTCGTGCGCGCCTGGGACGAACTGCGATTTTAGAGTGCGTGGTTTCGAATCACCAATGGGACGGATGGGATACATGAGACAGATGGGATCAACGAAGCGAATGAGCAGAGGGGCCGGCAGAAGCAGCGGCCTGATTCGTTCGATTCGCGTCACTTCGTGGTTCACGCTATGCAGCCATCCAAGTCTAACGTTGGCTCTCGTCCGCAACCCGACGGTGGAGGGAACAGACCACTGTACAAGGTGTGCGCGTGGCGCGCAGGGCGCGCTTTATGCTTCGTCGCCATCGTCGGCGGAATCCTGGTGTTGGGTCAGCTTTTTCCGCAGCGTCATGCGGTGCATGCCCAGCAGGCGGGCGGCGCCGACGTGCTGCCCCGAGCACTTCTCCAGAACGGCCGTCAGCAGGGGCGGCTCGACCACTTGCAACAGACGCTCGTACAGTTGGCCCTTGTCAGCGGATTCGGCCAACTGGCGCTCGGTCCACTGGCGGACGAGCTCCGCCAGGCGCTGGTCCAGCGAGTGGGCGGGCGTCGGTGCGGCCGGCCAGATGGGCGGCGCGGGCGGGGGTAGATGTTCCGGCTCGATCATGCCTCCGCGGGCGATGATCAGGGCGTGCTCGACCGCGTTTCGCAACTCGCGGACGTTGCCGTACCACGGGCGCTGCTGCATCTGTGCGATCGCCGCCGCCGAAAAGACCGGCGCGCGGCGGCCTTCGGCGGCGCAGGCCGCCAGAAAACACTCGGCCAATTCCCGAACGTCTCCCTCCCGGTCGCGCAACGGAGGCAAGTCGATGCGAAACGCGGCCAGGCGGAAATACAGATCGTGGCGGAACTGGCCATCGCGGATTCGGGCCAACAGTTCTTGGTGCGTCGCGGACACGATGCGGAAATCGATCTTCACGGGCTGGCTGGCGCCGACCGGCAGCACTTCGCCATGTTCGAGGGCCCGCAGCAGCTTGACCTGCGCGGTCAAAGGGACGTCGGCCACCTCGTCCAGGAACAGCGTCCCGCCGTCGGCCTGCTGAAGGAGGCCCGCGCGTTCACGCTCGGCGCCCGTAAACGCCCCGCGAACATGACCGAACA
Organism: Candidatus Anammoximicrobium sp.; assembly: GCA_032229885.1. Classification (GTDB taxonomy): domain Bacteria; phylum Planctomycetota; class Planctomycetia; order Pirellulales; family Pirellulaceae; genus Anammoximicrobium. The sequence goes on from JAVYAJ010000313.1 coordinate 3,000, forward strand.
GTTCGCTCTCGGCCAGCGACGGGCTGAGCGCCGCCACGTTGACCGCCACGAACGGTCCATCCGCGCGGCGGCTGTAACGGTGGATGGCGCGAGCCGCCAGTTCTTTTCCGGTGCCACTCTCTCCGCACAGCAGCACGCTGGCCTCGGACGCGGCGGCCAGCGCGATGCGTTTGAAGGTCTCTTGCATCGTCGCGGATCGGCCGACCAGGCCCGCGACGTTCTGAGGGGACGTCGGCGGCACGGGCGGCGGGCGGTGGGCCAGCGCGCGTCGCACCGCCCGCTCGGCCGTCTCCAGATCGAATGGTTTGATCAGGTAATCGAACGCGCCCAAGCGGACGGCTTCGACGGCGGTGCGCAGATCCCCGTAGGCCGTCATGATGATCACGGGCGGCCCGTCGCCCGGGCGGGCCAGTTGCCGCATTGCCGTCAATCCGTCCATGCCGGGCAGACGCACATCGAGCATCACGGCGTCGGGCGGCTGGCGTGCGGCCAGATCCAGCCCCTGTTCGGCGGATGATGCCACGACGACTTCGTGTCCCAGGCTCTGGGCCAGTCGGCTCAACGCCCAGCAGATACTCGGCTCGTCATCGACCACCAGCACTCTCGACATGCGCGTCTTCCTCCGCGATCGACAACTCGATCGAAAAACACGTCCACCCTTCGCGTCGCCGCCAATTCAATGCGCCGCCATGCCGCGCGATCGTCTCGTGGGCCAGCGACAGGCCCAATCCGGCGCCGTCCGGCTTTTCGGACACCAACGGTTCGAACAGGTGGTCTCGCACGGGATCGGCCGGGCCGGCGCCGTTGTCCAGGATTTCCAGCCGCACCCGCCGGTTGCCGTCGGTCTGGTCCGAGACCTCGCTGGTTTGCACGATCACGCGCGGCGACGGGCGCGTCACGGGCGAATGGTTCGGGATGTCTTGGCGCGCGCTGGACTCCGGGCCGCCGCGCGCGACCTGCCATGCGGCCGCTTCGGCCGCCGCCTCGACTGCATTGAGCAGCAGGTTCACGACAGCCTGTGTCAGGGCGTCGGCATCGGCATCGATCCGGAACGGACCGGTCGGCACGGACGATTGCAATTCCACGCCCAGATGGGATGCCTTGGGACGGACCAGACCCAGCGAGCCTTCGATGAGGTCGGCCAAATCCACCCGAACCCGAGGTTGTTCGCGGCGTTGGCCCAGGGCCAGGAAACGGCCGATGTACTCTTCCATCACGTCCAGTTGTCGGCGAGCAACGTCCAGCTCGTCCTGGTCCGACAGGCGGCACTGCCGCGCGTGCAGTTCGATCGCCAAGCGGCAACCGGTGACGGCATTCCTCAGTTGATGCGCGATCCCTCCGCCCAGGCGTCCCAACGTGCGCAGTTTTTCGTGCCGCCGGACCTGTTGCTCGTACCGCGTCAACGTGCAGGCCATCTGGTTGAACGCCAGGGACAGGTCGCGGAGTTCGTCGTCTCGAGCCGGTATCGGCAGCGGCGCGAACTCGCCGTGGGCAATCCTATCCGCTTGTTCGGCCAGCCGATAGAGAGGCTTCGTCACCCGATGGGCGACCCAGCCGCTGATGCCGACGACGACCACTAGCGCCGCCAAACCCGCCACCGCAGGCGGCCAGACCGCGTCTCGCCACGCCTGGCGATAGCGGCTCTCGGGGTACAACACGTGCAGCAGGCCCGGCGTTCCGCCACGAAACGGGCGCACGAGATCGAGCTGCCAGTGCAGATACGGCGTATCGTCGATCCGGACGCGCTGCCAGGCAACGCCGTTCGGATGGTCGCCGGCCGGCAGGTCGCGCAGCAGACGTGCGACCGCGCGCTCAGCCAGACCGGCTAGACTGGCGGCCGCCACCCCGCCATCGCGGTCGGTCACCACGAACTCGGCGCCCGACAGACCACGCATCTGGCGCAGCACGTTGTCGGTCAGCGGGAACGAGGCCTCGGCCAGCGTATGGCCCAGCTCGCGCAACCGAGCCTCGACCTGCCGATGGGCTCGCCAACCGGCCAGCCACGCATTGGCCGTGCCCACGGCGATCGCGACGGCCAGCATGACGCCAGCCATCGGCAGCAGAATCTGATGTCTCAGCGGAAAACGCACCGCTAATCTCCCGTGCCGACCGGTTGCGCAGCGAGGGCCGTCCCGCGGTCTTCGCCGTATCGTCCAGTATAGCTTTGGCCGGTCATCTATAGCTTCAGCCGGTCGTTGCCCCGGGGTCAGGCGTCCAGCATCGGCACGGCGATTTCGGCGATCAGTTCGCGCAGGATGTGATCGGCGCTCAGTCTGCGCAGGCGGCTCTCCGGTTTCAGGATCAGCCGGTGCGTCAGGACCGGACCAGCCACCCGTTTGAGATCGTCCGGCAGCACGAATTGGCGGCCGCGGATGGCGGCCAGGCTCTGCGCTGCGCGGAACAAGGCCAGCGAGGCCCGCGGACTGGCGCCCAGCGCCAGGTCGCCATGGTCGCGCGTGTCGTGGACGATCTGCAGCAGGTACTGCTGCACTTTTTCGTGGACCTCGACGCTTCGCACCGCCTGCTGGCAGGCGATCAGTTCGTCGGCCGAGACCACGGGCGTCAGCCGTTCCAGCGGATGCCCGTGCTGCAGCATGCCCAGCATCTTCAGCTCGTCGTCGAATCCGGGATATCCGAGGCTGAAGCGCATCAGAAACCGGTCCAGTTGCGCTTCGGGCAACGGAAACGTGCCCTCGTGATCGATCGGGTTCTGGGTGGCGATGACCAGAAACGGAGGCTGTAGCGGGCGCGTCATCCCGTCGACCGTAACGCACCGTTCGGCCATCGCCTCGAGCAAGGCCGCCTGGGTGCGCGGAGTTGTGCGATTGATCTCGTCGGCCAACACGATCTGGGCGAAAATCGGGCCGGGGCGGAACTCGAACTCGATCGTCTTTTGATTGAAAATCGAAGTTCCAGTCACGTCGGTCGGCAGCAGGTCGGGCGTGCACTGGATGCGTTTTAAGGAACAGCCCACGCTGCTGGCCAACGCGCGAGCCAGCATGGTCTTGGCGACGCCCGGAACGTCTTCCAGCAAGATATGGCCTTCGCAGAACCAGGCGACCAGAGACAGGATCAACTGTTCGCGTTTGCCGACGATGGCGGTTTCGACGTTTTTAATGATTTTACGGGCGATCGCACTGACGTCGATCATAATGCTCTTTCCAAAGTCGCGGACGCCCGGTCGCGCCGCGGTTCATTGACCGTCATTGCCGACCCGGTATAGAATGTCATGCCGATTGTACGTGAAAATGATGTTGTTCGGATACCTGCTCGGCGGATGCTTGCCGGGCAGGTTGCTGCTCGGAATGCCAAGATGAATGTCAAATGGCTGACAGTGTTGCCCGTCTATAACGAGGCCCGTCATGTGGATCCAGTGCTGGACAAGGTGACGGACTACAGCCCGGAGGTGCTGGTCGTCGACGACGGCTCGACGGACGGGACATCGGAGATCCTGCAGGCTCGCAACGATATCCGCGTGGTGCGACACGAAAAAAACCGCGGCTACGGCGCCGGATTGATTACGGCTTTTGCCTTCGCCCAGCGCAACGGGTACGACTACGTCGTGACCATCGACTGTGACGGCCAGCACGAGCCGCAGCGGATTCCCGAGTTCGTGCGCGCCTGCCAGACCGCCGACATCGTGTCCGGCAGCCGCTATCTGAAACGATTCGCGGAAGACAGCCTTCCACCGGCGGCGCGACAGCAGATCAATCAACAGATCACGCGCGAGCTGAACCGCTGCCTCGGGCTGCGCCTGACGGACGCCTTCTGCGGGTTCAAAGCGTACCGCGTCGCCGCGTTGGGCCGCTTGACGTTGACCGAGACCGGCTATGCGATGCCCCTCGAACTATGGGTCCAAGCCGTCGCTGCCGGGTTGTCCATCACGGAACTGGCGGTGCCGCTGATCTATCTCGATGAAGCCCGCTCTTTCGGCGGCGAACTGGACGACGCCGCGACGCGACTGCGACATTATTATACCGTGCTGGACCGCTGCCTCGAAGCGGCCGGCCTGGCCGATCGTCGATCGAGCCGCCGTGGGGCCACGGCGACGTCGGGGTCTTTGTAGACCGCCGCCGCGCGCTGACGGCGCCGGTTTGCGCGGCGCCGCCGTCCCGACGACGGACCTGCGGGATCCTCTGCTCCGTGATTCGCATTTGACCGGGCATCCCGTAGTTTGCCCATATTCGAAACCTGATGTAATGCCTTCTGACCTCGTTTATAAACCGATCCGAGCGCCTCGCGGCCATGGTCACGTGTTGGTCGCGCCGTCCTGGGATTCGATCCCGGCGATGATCGAGCGCAACCACGCCTGCCTGGCGCGCTCGTCGTGCGACATCCAAGGGATTGCGCTGCCCCGGCTGCGGACGCAGGCTCGCGAGGCTCTGTTGCGCGAGGCGCAACACTACACCCGCGAGTACCGCGACGTCGATGCCAGCGGGCGGCAGGCGGACCTGCTGTTGCTGGCGGGGCACCAGCCGCGACTGTTTCATCCGGGGGTGTGGCTCAAGAACTTTGCCCTGTCTGCCTTGGCCCAGCGTGTGGGGGGGCAAGCGATCAACTTGGTGGTGGACAACGACATTCTGCGACAAAACGCGATCCTGGTTCCGGCGGACGAACCATCTGGGCCGCGGGTCGTCCCCGTGCCGTACGATCGCGCGGTCGAGAAGATCCCGTTCGAGCAGCGGGATGTGGTCGATGAAGGCCTGTTCAACTCGTTCAGCGACCGCGTCAAGACGCTGGGCGGCAGCGCGCTGGACGAGCCTCTGATCGAGGACTACTGGAAGCTGGTGCTGGCGGCACGGCAACAGTCGGCGAACGTCGGACACGCCTTTGCCCAAGCTCGCCATCAACTCGAAGGCCGCTGGGGACAGAACACGTGGGAGATTCCGCTGAGCGTGGTTTGCCGGACGTCGGCGTTCGCGCGGTTCGCGAGCCATTTGTTGGCGCACTTGCCGCGATTTCGCGAGGTGCACAATACGGCCTTGCGCGAGTACCGGCGGGTGAACCACGTCCGGAGCCGCGCGCATCCCGTGCCGGATCTGGAACGAGATGGACAGTGGCACGAGGCCCCGTTCTGGTTATGGACGGACGCTTCGCCGTCCCGCAAACGCGCGTTTGCCAGGCAGACGGGCTCGAACGTCGAGGTGACCGATCGAGCGGACGTGCGCGTCCAGTTGCCTTTGACCCCCGAGGCTGACGGCGGACGCGCCGCGGACGCTCTTGCGGCGCTCAGCCTACGCGGCGTCAAGCTGCGGCCGCGGGCGCTGATCACGACGATGTACGCCCGTCTGCTGTTGAGCGACATGTTCATGCACGGCATCGGCGGCGCGAAATATGATCAACTGACCGATCTGATCATCGGCCGGTTCTTCGGCCTGACGCCGCCCGGTTTTGTTGTCCTGTCGGCGACCGTGTTGTTGTTCGAGGATCGAACGGCCGAGCTGGCGTCGCAGATTCGCGACGCCAAACGGCGGCTGCGCGAACTGCGGTTTCAGCCCGAACGCCATCTGCCGACCGACTTCGAGAGCAATGGATGGATCGCCGAGAAGCAGGCCTGGATCGCGCGTCAACCGCCGCGCGGACAGCGGCGCGAACGGCACATCCAGATCGAGCGGCTGAATCGGCTGCTGGGGGCCAGCCTCGAGTCCGATCGCCGCCAGACGTTTGAGAACATTGCTCACTTGACGGACGAACTGCGACGGCAGACCAGCCTCGCGTCGCGTGAATTTTCCTTCTGCCTGTTCTCCGAAAAAAAATTGCGTCCTCTCCTGCTGGCACTCTGCGGCGGCACAGTCTAAGTTGACGCCAGCAAAAACCCGCGACCGCCACCCAAACGGCCATGCCCACGACGCGGCGACGGCGGATGCGGAGGAAAGGACTCTTGGGGAAGGATCGGCAGAGATGGCTTCGACTGTCCTGGCGAGCGATCGGGACGCCGCGCGGCGCACCGCCCAGCAGCAGGATCTGTCACCCGACATCGCGGTCGTGCCCGGCACGAGCAGGGATCACACGGCCGTGCAACAGTTCCTGTCCAGCGTGTTCCCGGCTTCGGCGGGCGCGGACTTCGCCGCGCAGCTCGATGAACCGGATTACGAGCCCGGCAGTCGGCTGTTGATCAAGCGAGCGGCGCAGGTCGCGGGCCACCTGCGTCTTGCGCCCCGCGAGATTCGCTTCGGGAACGCGACGCTGCCCGTCACCTGTGTGGTCGATGTGGGAGTCTTGCCCGAGCGCCGCGGGGCGGGCTATGTTTCGCGGTTGCTCGAAGCCGCCGAACGGACGATGACGCAACGCAAAGACCTCGTGGGGCTGTTGCGAACCTCCGAGCCCGGCTTCTTTCGTCGCCTCGGTTGGACGGTCTGCGCCCGCCATGGTCACTGGATGGTCGGCTGTCATCGACTGTTGGCCCAGTTGCAGCCATCGCCGGACGCGCCGACGCCCCCGCGAGTCGGGTCGAGGTCGAGAAAGTCGTCGAGGAAGTCGTCAGAGCTGCACATCCGGTATCTGCGGCGCGTCGAGTTGGCGGCCCTGGCGCGCCTGTATGCGGCGCAGACGCGCGGCGCGTACGGCGCCACGATTCGCTCAGAGGCCTACTGGCGATGGCTGATCGACCGTCGCGGCTACGATCGGATCTATGTGGCGATCGAGGGCTCGCCGGAGATCAAACTGGACGGCCAGTTCGCGGCGATCCTCGGATATGCGGCGGTAAGAAGCGCCCGGCTGGTCGAACTGGTGTCGGATGTCGCGCGACCCGACGCCGCCGAGCGGCTCGTCGCTCGCTTTTGCCGCGACGCCTTGGAACAAGACCTGCGCGAGATTCGCATCGATCTGCCGCTCGACCACCCATTGTGCGCCGTTCTACGCGAGTCTGGAGGCCGCGCGTGCCACCACGAACTGGATCGTGGCCAGGCGCTGATGGCCAAGGTGTTCCACCCCGATCGCCTGGTCCAGACACTACACGACGAGTTTCTGGCGCGGATCAGGTCCGCCGGCCCTTGGGGACAGCGTGAATTGGGATTTGTGATGGGGAATCGAGGCTGGATTCTGAACATCACGCCGCGCCACTGCCGTTGGACGGCCGGTGTGGCACGGCGGACGCGTCTCGCCTGCGACGAGCCACAGCTCGGGCAACTGTTGCTGGGCCATCTCGATGTGCCTGCGGCGGTCCAAGCCGGCCAGGTGTCGGCTTTGAACCGCCGCACGGTCGAACTGGCCGACGAGCTGTTTCCGCGGCGACCGCTGTGGCTTCCGCCGCTGGACGACTTGCCCGCCACCCGCTATCCGGTTTGAGCCTCGTCGCGCCGCGCCCATCGCCCATCGCCCATCGCGCGGCCGCGCCGTCCATCGAACCGCGCCACGCAATGCGCGGCAATGCGCGCGCCGCGTCGCGCGGCGGACGTCAGGCATCCGCCCGCTTCATCTTGCGAAAGTTCGTCAACGCGCGCCGCACCGACTCCAAAGCCTCGGCGCCCTGGCGACCCTCTTCTTCGATGATGTATTGGCGAGTCCCGCCGGTGGTCTCGCAGATTTCGAAAATCTGCTTCCAATCGACCGTGCCTTCGCCGAACACGGCGCCCGGCTGGCCTCCGTGGTCCTTGATGTGCAGCGAGATCGAGCGGCCGGGAAACTTTTTCAGCAGGGCGATCGGATCGCCGCCGCCGCCCAGACAGTTGCCGACGTCCAACTGCAAGATCACGTCCGCGTCGGTGTGCTCGCCAAACCATTCCCAGGCCGTTCGACCTTCGATTTTCGCGAAGTCTCCGCCGTGACAATGATAACCGACCTTCATATTCAGTGGCTTGAGCCGAGCCGCCACGTCGTTGAACACCTTGGCCGTCTCGGCGATGGCCTGGACCGACGAGCGTTGTTGTTCGGGCAACCACGCGACGATCAGGTAGGGCGAGCCGATCGTCTTGTGCATCTCGACCGTCGTCTCGAAGGCATCCCCTTGCAGGGCCGGCAAGCCGAGGTGCATCCCGCAGCTCTTCAGGCCGTTGTCGTCCAGCAGCCGCCGCCAGGCCGCCGCATCGTGGCCGTAATAGCTGTGCGCCAGCTCGACGGCTTCATAACCCATCTGAGCCACGGCACGCAGGACCGTCGGCAACTCTTTCTCGCATTGATGCCGAACGGACCAGAGCTGTAGCCCGATGGGAATCGGTTTGCTCGGCGTGGCGGCACGTGTCCATCGCGCTGTTCCCAGGAGCGAAGCCGCGGTTGCCCCGGCCGTAGCGCACAGCATCTGTCGACGTGAGAGGTTCATGCGATTCTCCTAACGCGGGCCAGTGCCCGCAGCCCAAGAGTCTGTTTGGCCGAAGGCCTCCGATCACCGTAGCCTGGGGCAACGCCCCAGGACCGGCGCCGCGCGTGTGCCTCTTTTGGCCGAAGGCCATATTCATC
>JAVYAJ010000314.1:0-5969 GCA_032229885.1 Candidatus Anammoximicrobium sp.
CGGGCGAGCACACGTCGGGCGAGCACACGTCGGGCGGGCGCTACGCCCTGGAGGGACGCGCTCTGTCGCGTCCGTCACGGGCCGTCGCGGCCAGACGGTTGCGGCCACGACAGAGCGTGGCCCTCCAGGGTTGCGGTCACGACAGAGCGTGGGCTCCGGCGGGCCAGTGCTGGGACGTATGGGACGTATGGGGCGTATGGGACACAAGGGACGTATGGGCGTTGCGTTCGGCTGTGCGTCGGTGGTTACTTGCTGCCGTCGGGAGGCCCGAGGATCAGGGCGGCGGTTTGGCCGGTCTCGGCTTGGTTCAGGATCAAGGCCGTGCGGTTGTCGGTGGGCAGCGGGGCGCCGTGGACGACATTCACCGGACACGTCGGGTCGGGGTGCTCGTAGTTCAGCGTGGCGGGGATCGAGCCGTGGGCGATGGCCAGGACGCTGGCCGCCATCTCGACGGCGCCGGTCCCGGCGCCCAGGCAGCCGAAATAGCTCTTGGGCGCGGTGACGGGGGTGCGGTCAAAGCGGCTGTGGATCGCCTCGGCCTCGGCCCGGTCGCCGGCGATCGAGCCCGAGGCGTGGGCGTTGATGTGGCCGATCGCGGCCGGCTCGAGGCCGGCGCTGGCCAGCGCCGCGTCGATCGCCCGCTGGAATCCGGCCGGAGTGGTCGTCCAGCGGCCGCGCGGGTCGTCAAAGCTGCGTCCAAACCCGCGCACGGTGGCCAGGATGGTCGCGCCGCGAGCCACCGCGTGGCGGCGGCTTTCGAGGATGAACGCCCCGGCGCCCTCGCCGATCACCATCCCGTCGCGCTGGGCGTCGAACGGGCGGCTGGCGCGGTGCGGTTCGTCGTTGCGGTGCGACCAGTAGATATCGCCGCGGTACATGATCCGGGTCAGGTTGATCCGGGTTCCCTGGCCGCCGGCGATCATCACGTCGGCCGCGCCCCGCTGGATGTAACAGACGCTCTCGATCAACGCCAGCAGGCTGGACACCTCGTCGAGCGTGATCGTGTTGTTCGGACCGCGGGCGTCTTCGGTGATGGCCAGGTGGCACGCGGTCATGTTCGGCAGGTACTTGAGCATCCACAGCGGGTACATGTCGCTCATCGCGCCGGCGCCCCACAGATCGGCGCGCAAGTGGCCGTCGACGACGCACTTGCGATAGGCGTCCGCCAGCTCGTCCAGGTCGCAGTAGAACATCTCGCTGCCCAGCACGACGCCAAAGCGATCCGGGGCGACTTGGCCCGCGCCGATCCGGGCGTCTTGCAGCGCAAGGACACCGGCCGCATAGCCGAGCTGGATCTCGCGGCACATGACCTTGAGGCTCTTGCGCGGCTTGACGAACTGTTTGCCGTCGAAGTCGCGGACTTCGCCGCCGAACTTGACCGGCAAGTCCGTATCCTGGGCGACCTGCAGCGGGCCGACACCGCTGCGTCCGTCTTGCATCGACTGCCAATAGGCGTCCTTGCCGATCCCGATGGGGCTGACCACCCCTACGCCGGTAATGACGACATCGGCCAAATCAGTCATCGCGTCTGTTCCGTTCGTTGAATCCAAAAAAACTCGGCCATCGAGGTGCAGACATCGTCGGCCGCGCGGAAACGTCCCCCTATTCCGTCGGCCCCAAAGAGCCCGTATCGCGAGCAATTCAAAATATACGCTCTGGATGCGCAGGCCGACAGATCCCTTGTGCGCCCGTTTCCCCGCACGACGAATCCCGCGCAGTCCGTAAATATCGCCGCAACGTGCGGCGGCAGGGACCAGCGGCAGGATGCCGCTGCTACGAGCGGGGGGCCCGCCACGTCTGCGTTTCCCCGCCCCAACCCTCTGCGTCTCTGCGTCTCCGCGTCTCCGCGTGCCTGCCTGTCTGTCTTTTGTCTTTCTGTCTGCCTGCGTTTCTGCGCGTCCCCGCGTTTCTGTGCCCCCCAATCCTGGCACGGTCAAAAAGCAGGAAACCGCGGGGTTTAGGCGGAACGGTTATTGCATGACTGTTGCGCAGCACGGACGACCGGAAGCGTGCTGGCCGAAAGCCATCATCAACGTGTCACCTCTGCCCGCATGAATATGGCCTTCGGCCAAAAGAGGCTCGCGCGCGGCGTCAGTCCTGGGGCGTTGCCCCAGGCTACGGTGATCGGAGGCCTTCGGCCAAACAGAATCGGCGGCTCTCCGCGCTCAAACGCGCAACAGCCGAAGCGGTCGTAGTTCAAGAAATTGACCGCGTCCCCCCAATCCTCCCCTGCCGGCGTCGCCGTCATCGCCCGCGGCGGCCGGCCGATTCGAGGATCGCGATCACGCTCAGCACGCACACGATCATCAGGACGATGATCCCTGCGCCGAAGGCGTCGACGTGATACAACAGCGGCGCGCCCAGCCCGCAGGTCGCGGTGGTCAGATAGATCGTGAGGACCGCCGAGCCTTTGGTCAGACCCAATTCGACCAGGCGGTGCGAAAAATGGCTCTTGTCCGGCTGAAACGGGCTGCGCCCCTCGCGGAGGCGGATCCATAGCACGGTGCATAGGTCGTACAACGGCACGGCCAGGACGCACAGCGGGGCGAACACCGTATGGGGCGAGCTGCTGGCATAGCTGGCGAACGTGGCCTGCAACGTGCAGATGGCGATGCAGAAGCCGACGAAATAGCTGCCGGCGTCGCCCATGAACAGCCGGGCGACGGGCCGGTTGTGCCACAGGAATCCCAGCAGCGCGCCCACCAGGACCAACAGGAATCCGCCGGTGAACAGTTGGGGCTGCGGCGCGGTTGGGGCGGGATTGACCAGCAGCACGACGGCCAGCAGGCCCGCGGCGATCGCCGCGATTCCGGCCGACAGGCCGTCCATGTTGTCCAGCATGTTGAACGAGTTGATCAGGGCCACGATCCACAGCACGGACAGCGACCAGGTTATCCAGGGCACGTCGATGAACGCGGTCAGCCGCCAGCCTTGCAAGCTGACGCAGGCGGCGGCGACGGCGAACTGGACCCCCAGCCGGATCTTCCAGCCCAAGCCCCAGCGATCGTCCCACAGGCCCAACGCCATCAGGACCGAACCGGCCGCCAGCAGCGTCCACAGCCGCGGCGACTGGTGCAGCAAGCCTTCGATATGCGGCCGCGCCTCGACGGGCAGCCAGTCGCGGTCGAGCGTCCCGGACGCCACCAGCCACAACAGGATCTGGCCCACAGCAAACGGCAGGACCACGGCCAGCCAGATCGCCACGCCGCCGCCCAACGGCGTGGGCGCCGTGTGGACCTTGCGCGCCGCCGGCCGGTCGATCAGTCCCCACCGCGGCGCCAGGCGGCGGATCAGGGCCGCCGCCGTCAGCGCCGTCAGCAGGCTGGGCGTCAGCACGGTGGCCAAGAACCAGAACGGGACCTCAGTCGGCATGTTTGCGTTCCCGGAGATAGTTGCGGCAGCGGGTGAGGAAGTCGTGATAGGCCGGGCTGCGATAGTCGGGATAGGTCCAGGATCGAGCCTGCCAACCCTGGCCGCGGCGGTAATACAGCGTCACCTCGGCGTAGATCCCTCGGCTCAGATAGATGCGATGATCGCGGTCTTTGGTCGTGGCCAGGACGAGCTTGGCCTCGGTGACGTAGCCGGGATCCAGGTTCAACGGCCGGGCTTCGTCGCCGACGAACGTGCGGGCGTATTCGGCTTCCCAGTCGTTGGTCTGCCGTTTGATGTCGACCAGCGACGCCGGGTCCGTCAACTCGCGGAACGCCCAGAGCGTTTTTTTCAACCCGCGGCCCATCGTCGCGTCGTAATAGCCCGTATCGTCAAAGTCGAACGGATCGGTGGCCAACGCGAGCGGTCCCCAGCGATCGGTGGCCCGCCGCCGCGCCCAATCCAGCGCGGCCGCATGGCGGCTGAACGCCGCCAGAAACAGGACGACCGGCGAATGTTGGCGAAGCTGGCCCATGGTTCGGCTCGGGTCGGTTTTGTCACTTGTCAGTTGTCAGTGGTCAGTTGTCAGTGGTCAGTTGTCAGTGGTCAGTTGTCAGTTGTCAGTGGTCGGTGGTCGGTGGTCGGGATGCTGCGCGTGCGCGGGGTGGAGGGACGCGCTCTGTCGCGTCCGAACCGACGCGGGATGCCGCGCGTGCGTGCACGGGTTCGTTCAGTACGCTTTGGCGAACAAGGCCCGCTGGGCGCTGGGCGCGCCGGTCAGAAAGCATCGTCCGGGCGCAGGATCGGCCTGTTGGGGAACGCAGCGGATGGTCACTTTCAGCTCGGCCAGCAACCGGTCGAGCGCTTCGCTCTCGGCCCAGTGACAGGCGGCAAACCCGCCGTGAATCTCGGGCTTGTCGGGATCGCGCGGCGTGAAGAAGTCGCGGAACTCGTCGACCGTGTCGATCACCTGCGTGTTGGCGTCGCGCAGCGCCAAGGCCCGCTGGTAGAGGCTCGTCTGGATGTCGTCCAGCAGCGGTCCGGCGGTCTGGACCAGTTCGTCGCGACCCACGCTGTACCGCTCGCCCGAATCGCGGCGGGCCAGAAACACGGCGTTCTTGGCGATGTCGCGCGGGCCGACTTCGACCCGCAACGGCACGCCCCGCTTGACGTGCTGCCAGTTCTTTTCACCCCCGCGCAGGTCCCGATCGTCAATCCAGGCGCGGATCGGACCGCCGGAGAAGGACCCGGCGTTCAGCTCATTCAACAGGCTTTCGCAATACGGCAGCACCTGGGACCGTTCGGCGTCGTTGCGGTAGATCGGCAGCAGGACGATGTGCTTAGGCGCCAGCCGCGGCGGCAGGACCAGGCCATCGTCGTCGCTATGGACCATCACCAACGCGCCGACCAGGCGGGTCGAGACGCCCCACGAGGTCGTCCAGGCGAAGACCTCCTGGCCGTTTTGATCCTGGAACTTGATCTGCTGGGCGCGGGCAAAGTTCTGGCCGAGGAAGTGCGACGTGCCGGCTTGCAGGGCCTTGCGGTCCTGCATCATGGCCTCGATGCTGAGCGTCGACACGGCGCCGGGGAACCGTTCGCCGGCCGTCTTTTCGCCCTTGATCACGGGCATGGCCAGCCAGTTTTCGGCAAAATCGGCATAGACGTCGAGCATCCGGGCCGTCTCGTCGCGGGCTTCGGCCTCGGTGGCGTGCGCCGTGTGGCCCTCTTGCCACAGAAACTCGGCCGTCCGCAAGAACATCCGGGTGCGCAGTTCCCAGCGGACGACGTTGGCCCACTGGTTGATCAGGATCGGCAGGTCGCGGTACGACTGGACCCACTGGGCGTACATGGCGCCGATGATCGTCTCGCTGGTGGGCCGGATGATCAGCGGCTCGTCCAGCTTGCCGGTCGGGACCAGCCCGCCGTCCGGGCCGGGCTCGAGCCGATGATGGGTGACGACGGCGCACTCTTTGGCGAACCCTTCGACGTGCTCGGCCTCTTTTTCGAGAAAGCTGAGCGGGATGAACAGCGGGAAATAGGCGTTTTCGTGTCCCGTCGCTTTGAACATGCCGTCCAAAACGCGCTGCATGTTTTCCCAAATGCCCCAGCCCCAAGGCTTGATGACCATACAGCCGCGAACCGGCGACGGCTCGGCCAGATCGGCCGCGCGAATCACCTGCTGGTACCACTCGGGGTAGTCTTCGTTTCGGGTGGGGCTGATTGCGTGTTTTGTCTTGTCTGCCATGCCGATCCCTTATTGTTGGCCGCGGCGCGCAGCGGGGCCGGCGCGCCGCAAAGCGGTCGATTGCAGTCGAGATTATGCAGATCGACCGACAGGCCGACAAGGCGACACGGGCGCAGGGCCGAGATCGGGCGGCTTTATAGGTCCTATTTGTCCTAACGCGGGCTAGCGCCCGCAACCCAAGAATCTGTTTGGCCGAAGGCCTCCGCTCACCGTAGCCTGGGGCAACGCCTCAGGGCTGGCGCCGCGGGCGTGCCTCTGTTGGCCGAAGGCCATATTCATCTGGGCCACGGTGACACGTTGATGTTGGCCTTCGGCCAACACGGTTGCTGTCATCTCTGGCTCCTGGGGCGTTGCC
>JAVYAJ010000315.1:0-12039 GCA_032229885.1 Candidatus Anammoximicrobium sp.
ATTGCCTGACTTTTGCGCGGCACAGACGACAGGAAGCGTGTTGGCCGAAGGCCATCACCAACGTAGCCTGGGGCAACGCCCCAGGAGTCCGAGATGATAACAAGCGTGTTGGCCGAAGGCCAACATCAACGTGTCACCGTGGCCCAGATGAATATGGCCTGCGGCCAACAGAGGCACACGCGCGGCGCCAGCCCTGGGGCGTTGCCCCAGGCTACGGTGAGCGGAGGCCTTCGGCCAAACAGATTTTTGGGTTGCGGGCGCTAGCCCGCGTTAAGGTGGACAAGGTTTCGGATCTGACTTTGATACCATGATCACACGGTAGATGGCAAGACAGGCGAACGATCGCCTGTGACCCAGCGTCGCCCGCGTACTCAACAATAACCACGACGATGTTCAAATTCCTGCACGCCGCCGACATTCATCTGGACAGTCCCCTGCGCGGGCTGGATCGCTACGACGGCGCACCCGTCGCAGAGATCCGTGGCGCGACGCGCCGCGCGTTGGAGAATCTGGTCCGCGCCGCAATCGACCAGCAGGTTGCGTTTGTCGTTCTGGCGGGCGACATCTACGACGGGGATTGGCCTGATTTCAACACGGGGCTGTTTTTCGTCAAGCAGATGGGCAAGTTTCGCGACAAAGGCATTCCGGTCGTGATGATCAACGGCAATCACGACGCCGACAACCGGATGACGCGCGCGCTCGAGTTGCCGGACAACGTCCGCCGGCTGTCCACGCGACGAGTCGAATCGGTCGACGGCCGCGAGATCGGTTTCGGCCTGCAGAATCTGGAGGTCGTGTTCCATGGCCAAGGGTTCGCGTCGTCGGTGGTCGATGAAAACGTGGTGCGGCGATATCCGCTGGCACGGCCCGGGACGTTCAACATCGGGCTGCTGCATACGTCACTCGAAGCGGCGACAGGCGAGCATGCCCGTTACGCGCCGTGCTCGGTCGCGGATCTGGTCTCGCGGCAATACGACTACTGGGCGCTGGGGCACATCCACAAAGCACGGATCGTCCAGACCGATCCACCGATCGTGTTTCCCGGAAACATCCAGGGTCGCCACATCCGCGAAACGGGGCCCAAGGGCTGTCAACTAGTGACGGTCGACGACGCCGGGCGTGCAACGTTGGAGTTCTTGCCCCTGGACGTCTTCCGCTGGCATGAACTGGCGGTCGACGCGACCGGTGCGCAACGGGCGGACGACGTCGTCGAGCGGATCCGTCGCGCGTTGCACGATCTGGTGGATCAGCAGGGCGAATTGCCGCTGGCGGCGCGCGTCGTGACAACCGGGGCGTGTCCTGCGCACCGCGCGTTGGCGGCGGCGCCGACCATGTGGGCCAACCAGGTGCGGGCCGTCGCCGCGACAATCGGCGAAATCTGGGTCGAGAAGGCGCAATTCGACACGGCCGACGTGTCGCGGGACCAGCCGTCCGCAACGGACGATAGCCCGCTGGCAGAGCTGGCGGCCCTGATTCAGGAGCTGTCCGCGGACGATCAGGAGCTAGGCGCATTGGCCGCGGATTTCGAGGCCCTTCAGAAGAAGCTGCCGCCCGAGTTGCTCGACGACCGTGCGGGTCAGGATCCGCTGCGGTTTGAACGAGCGGATTTCTGGCGCAATCTACTGGGCCAGGTCGAGCCGTTGTTGCGGTCGCGGCTGTTGGCAGAGGAAGGTGCGACATGAGGTTGCGGCGTTTGGATCTGTTGGCGTATGGACCGTTCACCGGTCAATCGCTCGCACTGGACGAAGGCGAGTGCGGCTTGCACCTGATCTTTGGTCCGAACGAGGCCGGCAAGAGTTCCGCATTGCGCGCGCTGCGGGCGCTGTTGTACGGAATTCCGACGCAATGTCCCGACAACTTTCTGCACGCATACCCCCAGTTGCGGATCGGCGCGGTGTTGCAGGACGCGCAGGGCGAATCGCTGCATCTGATCCGGCGGAAAGCGACCAAGGCGTCTTTGCGGGCCGCGGACGACGCCACGGCGGTCGATGCCGCGAGCTTGGCCCGTCTGTTGGCGGGCGTCGACGAAGCGCAGTTCAAACTACGGTTTGGTATCGACCACGAAGGGCTGGTCCAAGGCGGCGCAACGCTGGTGGCGGGCGGCGGCGAACTGGCAAGCGCGCTGTTCGCGGCCGGGACCGGCCTGGCCGACCTGCGCACCGTGCAGAATGGGCTGTCGGCCGAGGCCGCCGAGTTGTTTCAAGCCCGCGGCACAAATCCGCGGATCAATCGCGCGTTGAGCGAATTGAACGACGCGAGGCGTTTGCGCAAAGGGGCGCTACTGCGACCGGACGATTGGACCACGCAGGTCGAGCGGTTGCGAGCCGACGAACAGAGCAAGACGGCGCTCGATTCGCGGCTGCGCGACACGCGCGCCGCGCGGGCGCGGGCCGAGCGAGTGCGGCAAGCCCTGCCGGCCGTCGCCAAACGCAGCCAGCTCGTGGCCGAGCTTGCGGCATTGGATGGCGTGCCGGAGTTGGACGGCGCGTTCGCCCAACGGCGCAGCGCCGCCCAGCACGCGCTCGCGACGGCGCACGGCGTCGTTCAAGACGCGGCGGCTGAACTGCAACGCATCGACGCCGAGTTGGGCGAACTGGTCGTGTCCGACGCCGTCCTGAGCGGCGCTGCGTTGATCCAGCAGTTGAATCAGGAGTTGGGCGCCTACCAAAAGGCCGCGCGCGATCGGCCAAAGCTGGTGGGACAGCGCGACCAAGCCGAAGACGAAGCGCGGGCGATACTCCGCGATCTGCGGCGCGATCCGGATCTGGAACGGGCCGCGGCGACGCTCGTCTCGCGACCTCAAAAGGCCCGCATCGCGGACCTGATCGAACGCCGGCAAACCGTGACGACCGCCCTGGAAGTGGCCCAGCAACGGTTGACCGAGCTGAACGACGAACGCGAGACCTGCGCGGCCGAACTCGACGCGCAGCCGGCGCCGCCCGACGCGACGGAATTGCGCCGGGCGATTTCGAAGGCTCAGCGGGCAGGCGAGGCCGAGCGGCGCTGCGCCGAGGGCGAAGCCGAACGGGCCCAGTTGCAAAACCAGATCGACATCGCGCACCGACGGCTCGGCCTCTGGACCGGACCGCTCGAGACGCTGCCCGGGCTGGCGCTTCCTGCGCCGGAGACCGTCGAACAGAACGAGGCCGAGTTGGCGGAAATCGAGGGCGAGCTGCGCCGCCTGAGCGACGAGCAAACTCAGTTGGAAGAACGCGCATTGGAACTGGGCAGCCATATCGAGCGTTTGAGGCTCAGCCACGACGCCCCGACGGAGGACGATCTGGCCGCCGCGCGACGCCGCCGCGACGCCCTGTGGCGGCTGGTCAGAGGGGCTTGGCTCGACGGCCTGATTGCAGAGGACGCCGCGACGCCGCCACAGTTCCTGGCCGGACCGCGGGCGAGCGGAGCACGGGCGGTTGAGCGCAACGCGGACCGAGTCGCTTCGAGCGAGGCGCAGTCGAACGAGCCACCGGCGCTCGAGTCGCCGCGCGACGACGCGCCAGCGCCGGAAACGCCGTCCGCCGCGCAACTCGCGGCGGCGTATGCTTCGAACGTCGAGCAGGCCGATTCGATCGCCGATCGGCTGCGTCGCGAGTCGGCGCGGGTCGCGGAGAAAGCCCAGTTGATGGCCGAACAACAGAAGATCGATCAGCGGCGATCCGTGACGGCAACGCGGCTCGAGGCCTGCCGGCAGAGGCATCAGGCGTGGCAAGATCGATGGCGAGCCTGTTGGCGCCAGGCGGGAATCGAGCCGTTGTCGCCGCGCGAGATGCGAGGATGGCTGCAACGGCACGAGAAGCTTGCCGGACGCGTGGCCGATTTCGAGACCCGGCGGCTGGAATTGGCTCGTCTGAACGAGCAGGTGGAACACCACCGCGACGAGCTGGGGCGCGAGATCGAAAGGATCGACGGGCCGCCGCCGGACGGCCAATCGCTGGCCGATCTGCTGGACCGCGCCGAGCAGATCGCGGCGCGCGTCGAGCGTCTGCGCGACGAGCGCACCCAGACGGCGCGGCAGCTCGAACGAGCCGACGCCCAGCGGCCGACCGCCGAGCAAGCCGTCGCCCGGGCTCAGCAGCAATACGACGCCTGGCGCGACCAGTGGGCGGCAGCGATGACGACGCTGGATTTGTCCGCCGACGCCAGTCCGGCCGAAGCCCAGACGGTGATTGCCGCCATAGACACCTTGCAAGCCAAGCTCACGGACGCCGCCCGATTTCGCGAACGGATCGACGGCATCGACGCCGAGGCCGCGGCGTTCGAGAAACAAATCGAGCAGATTTCTCGCAGCGTAGGGCTCGCGACACCGTCGCTTCTGCCGGCGCAGGTCGTGGTCGAGTTGACCCGCCAGCTCGAGCGGAGCCAGCAGGCCCAAGTACGGCTGGATGAATTGCGAAAACAACGGCAAGGCTGCGCGTCGCGGGCACAGAAGGGCGCCACGGACATCGAACGCCAGACCGCGATCCTGGCGGGCTTGTGCCGCGCCGCGGGCTGCGCCACGCCCGAGGAACTGCCGATCATCGAGCAGCGGTCGCAACGACGCTTGCGATCCGCAGAGGAACTGCGCGCCGTCGAGGAACACCTGTTGAACCTGGCGGCGGGAACGTCGGTCGACGAACTGGTGCACGAGGCGGCCGGGGCGGATGCCGCCGACCTCGACGCCCGCGCGGCCCAACTGGCGGACGAAGAGGCCGACCTGGACCGGCAGCGACAGGAATTGACGGAGCAGATCGGCCGCGATCAGCAGAGTCTCCGGCAGATGGATGGCAGCGACCGCGCGGCCGAGGCCCAGGAGCAGATCCAAAGCCTGCTGGCTCGAGTCCGCAACGACGTGGACGAGTATCTCCGTCTACGCCTGAGCGAGACCCTGTTGAAGCGCGCCATCGAGCGGTATCGAGAGAAGAATCAGGATCCTGTGTTGCATCGCGCCAGCCGTACGTTCGCGGCGCTGACGCTGGATTCGTTCAGCGGCCTGCGAGCCGACAGCGACGACCGGGGCAGGCCCGTGCTGGTCGGTGTCCGCGCCAATGGAACGACGGCGTTGAATATCGAGGGGATGAGCGACGGAACTCGCGACCAGTTGTACCTGTCGTTGCGGCTGGCCAGTCTCGAACATTACCTGGACAGCAACCCGCCGCTGCCGTTCGTCGTGGACGACATCTTGATCCAGTTTGACGACGCCCGCGCCGCGGCCGCGCTGCAAGCCCTAGCCGACCTGTCCGACCGGACGCAAGTCATCTTCTTCACCCATCACGAACATCTGCTTGACGTCGCCCGCCGACACGTGCCGAGCGGCAAGCTGTTCGTCCACCACTTGGCATAGATCGCCCGGCGCGGCGCGAACGCGCATCCGAATGGCGGCGGTTCCCCGCGCGGACGGCAGCCGCGCCGTGCGGACCGAGACTCGCTCCCGGTTGCCGGGACAGGCCGCCGCGCCGACCGCACCCCGCCGTGCCCGGCGCGCCATGCGGACGAACGCCGCCGGGCCGACTCGGCACGCACCGTCGGACGCGTTCAGTTCGCCGCCCCGTCTGCGTCACTCGCCCCGTTTGTTTGGCCAGCACCGTCGGCCGGGCGGGGATCGTTGACGCCTGTTTCGTTGGCGTCGACATCGTCGGCGTTATCGGCATCGTCGGCGTCGGAGCCCGGCTTTAGCGGCAACGTCCACAGATAGATATAGTGTTCCACGGCGTCCTGCTTGGACGTCATCGTGATCGACTGGTCGGCAGGATAGCCCTCGATCGCGTAGTCGTGAGCGACGATCCGCGTTCCCGGCTTCATTTTCTGCAACTGGGGCAGCAGTTTTTTGTTCATCCACGGCAGCAGATACAGCGTCACGACGGTCGCGTCGCCAAAGTCGATGGTGAAGATATCCTTGCGTTCGATGCGGACCAGGTCTTCGACCCCGTGGCGTTTGACGTTCTCGAGCGACTCGCGGATCCGCACCGGATTCAAGTCGAAGCCGCGGGCGCGGCAGCCGTATTTCGCCGCGGCGGCGACACAGATCCGCCCGTCTCCGCATCCCGGATCGTACAGCAGATCGTCCTTCGTCACCTTGGCCAATTCGAGCATCTTGGCCACCACGTCGTGCGGGCTGCCGACGTAGACCACGTCGGGTGCGCGGGTCTGCGTCCCGTTCTCAGCCGCAACGGCCGTGGAGACGATCGAGCCACAGAGGAACCAAGTCAGGCAGTACAAGCTAGATAGACGAATCATCCCCAGACTCCTACGAAACGTTCATTTTCCGGCGGTCGGTCGCCCAGCGACTGAGCGCGTACAAAGGCAGGCCGACCGCCAAAGGCACAAGCCCCAACAGGGACAGCCCCTGGGCGTACGAGATCGCAGAAAACAGCATAAAGTGGCACATCCCGCAGAACAGGAGCGGTTCCAGGGGATAGAACGGGGCGGCGAACGGCCGATGGATGTCCGGGTCGATGGCTCGCAACAGCAGCAGCGAGTATCCGGTCAGCAGGAAAAAAGCCCAGAATACGGGCGCCGTCGCCGCCACCAGCGTATCGAAGCCGCCAAAGTATTGATCCCACGGCAGCGGGTTCAAGCCCACCACCCGCATCGCCATGTCGACGCCGTCACGTCCCGCCTGAGTTCCCACGACGAGGATCAGCAACACGGCGACGCTGCTCTGCGCCAGCAGCGATCGCAACGGCGCGGCCCGCCGCTCGTTCCAGCGGCCGAGCCAGGCGAACAGCCGATGGTCGACGCCCAGACTGACATAGATCCGCGAACCGGTGAAGATCAGGCCGTTGATCGCCCCCAGCGCCGACGCCATGACCAGCAGGCTGATGGCCTTGGAACCCCACGGTCCGAATGCCAACGCAGCTACGTCCGCCGCCGGCGCGCCCGAATCGCGCACGCCCTGGAATCCCAGTCCCCACAGCAGCGCCCCGTTGACCAACAGATAGATCAGCGTGATGCCGGCCGTTCCCAGGACCAGCGCCAGCGGCATGTTGCGATGTCGCTGGCGGACCTCGGCGGCGACGAAAGCGGCGTCGTTCCAGCCGCCGTAAGCGTACAGCACGAAGACCATCGCCAACCCAAACCCGGCTCCGCTCATCGGCTGCGGATCGGCTGGCGAAACCTCCGCGTGCAGCAAGCCGCCGATCACGATTCCACCCAAGCCCAGGACTTTGATGATCGTCAACAAATTCTGGACCGACTTGCCGAACACGACGCCGATCATGTTCAGGACCGTCAACACGACGACCGCACCCACGGCCAGCCAGACGCTGTGCGCGGCGTCCCACCCGAACAGCTTGATCGCATAATCGCCAAATGCGTAGGCCATGGCCCCGATGCTGCCGGTCAGGATCACGGTCAACTGGGCCCATCCGAACAGAAAGCCCGTGCCCGGACCAAACGCGCGGCTCAGGTACACATAGTCGCCGCCCATCCGCGGATAGGTCGTGGCCAACTCGGCGTAGCACAGCGAACCCAACAGGGCCAACACGCCGCCCAGCAGCCAGCATCCCATGCCCAACCACGGGCCATGCACGTTGGCGAACACGTACTGCGGCGTCTTGAAAATGGCGGTGCCCACGACGATCCCGACGATGATGCTGACCGCGTCCCAGAGGCTGAGGTGAGCGAACGGCGAGTCGTCTTCGGGCGACTGATCGGGCGGGCAAGCGCGAGCGGGCGTCGTCACGGGGGCTAGTCCTCGAAAATGGCCAAGCTGGGGCAGGCGGTCTTGAGCTTTTCGCGAGCCTGAGCGGTCACTTTGGTTCCGCCGACGTACAACATCCGGAGCTCTTCAAGGCCGGATAGATGTTCGAGTCCATCGTCGTCGACGGGACAGTCGATCAGATTCAGCACGCGCAGATCGGGCAGCGACCGGAGATGCGCTAGGCCCGCGCTGGTCACCTCGGTCCCGTTCAAAGCCAGCACGCCGAGCGTAACCATTTTCTCCAAGTGGGCCAGGCCGGCGTCGGTGACCTCGGTCTTGCTGAGGTTCAGCACCCGCAGATGTTTGAGTCCTTTGACGTGCGCGAGACCCGCGTCGGTTATGGCCGTCTCCGACAAGGCCAGGACTTCCAAGTTCGAGAATCGGTCGAGCAGAGCCAAGCCTTCGTCGGTGATCTTGGTCTTGTCCAAGTACAGCTCAGTGATCGCGGTCGATTTATCGAGCGATTTCAGGCCCGCGTCGGTGATCGGGCGCCCGCTTAGATCCAGGGTAGCGAGCTGACGCAGCTTCTGAAAGTGGGCCATATCGCGGTCTTCGATCGTCGATTCGGCGCCGTCGGCCGCGTAGATGTTGCCCTTGAGATTCGCGTCGAGCTTGACCTTGGCTTCACGCAAGGCGGCCACGGCCTGCGGGTCGTCCGCCACGTCCGGAACCTCGATCCGCCGTGCCTGGTCCGCTGGGATCACGACCAACCGCACATCGTCGCGGTTGACCCATCCGGTGTAGCGCTGGCCGTCTCGGATCATGTACCCACCGATCCACGCGCCGCGCACCTCGGTCACTCGCAACGCGTCGTTGGCGTTCATGATCGCCGCGGGCTTGTCGCGGAGACCCAATTCAACATTGTTCTTGACCACGGTCACCGTGTCGCCTGCATAGATCACATCGCTGGCGTCGGTCGGCACGATGTCATTCGACGCCGGCGCGGCGGGCGCCGCCGCCGTCGGCTGCGAACTCGCATCCTGCGCCTCGTCCGCCGCAGCGGCGCCGGCGGACGCGCCGAGCATGGACGCGGTAGAGATCGCGGTAAAGGCAACAGCCAGCGAGAGATCGAAGCAACGGATGTTCATAGCGAAAACTCGGTGGTGGGAAAGCGGCCTCGCGTGCCTTGCTCGCGCGGAACGATCCACGCGAAGACGCCAGTATAGACGCCGGCGATATCCGAAGAAAAGTGTGCAAGGGCAGCTTTTTCGAGGCGCGCGAGAAAACAGGAATCGAGGCTCCCACCAACGGCCGCGCCGATCAGCGTACGTCGCGCTCGTCTCGCGCGCGGCCGCTCGTCGGCTCGCCCGCGGGATAAGGCGATTCGAGAGTCGAACATCGCACGGCGTAGGACGAGACGGCAATTGCCGAGCAGCGCGAACGTTGCTGCGCGCCTCAGTCGCCAAACCGGAGCAGGGCGTAATTCTTCTTGCCGCTGCGCAAGACCAGGACCGTTTCGCTGGCCAGGTCGGCGGCGGTCAGACGGTTTTCAACATCGCTGACGCGACGATTGTTGACGTACGCGCCGCCCTGTTGGATCGTTCGCCGGGCCTCGCCCTTGCTCTTGGCCAACCCGGCCGCGCACAGCGCGTCGATCAACGCGAGGCCAGCGGCCGCCAATTGGTCACGCGCCAGTTGGCGGCTGGGCACGTCGGTAAAGATCTCCGTCAACTGATCGT
This sequence comes from Candidatus Anammoximicrobium sp., assembly GCA_032229885.1. Lineage (GTDB taxonomy): Bacteria > Planctomycetota > Planctomycetia > Pirellulales > Pirellulaceae > Anammoximicrobium. The sequence continues at coordinate 9,361 of JAVYAJ010000315.1, forward strand.
CGTTCAGATCGGCGATCTCGGCGCCGAAGAACACGTCGGTCGCGCGTCGCGCAACCGCTAGGCCCGTGTCGCCGTGGACCAATCGTGTCAATTCGTCGGCCAACCGCCGCTGGCTGTCGCGCCGCTGAGGCTGAGTCTGGCGGGCGGCGTCCAAGGCCTCGATCTCGTCGCGGCTCAGTTCGGTCAGCATCCGCAAGCATCGTCCGGCGTCGGCGTCGGCGACGTTGATCCAGTACTGATAAAAGACGTATGGACTGGTCCGATCCGCGGCCAGCCAGACGGTGCCCTGTTCGGACTTGCCCATTTTGGCGCCGTCGGACTTGGTCAGCAGCGGACACGTCAACCCGTGCAATTGGACGCCTCGCATCCGTCGAGCCAGGTCGATTCCCGCCGTGACGTTTCCCCATTGGTCGCTGCCGCCGGCCTGCAATTCGCAGCCATACTGATCGTACAGATGGACGAAATCGTAGGCCTGCAACAGCATGTAGCTGAACTCGGTATAGGTCAGCCCGGCGTCGGGCCGGTCAAGCCGACTCTTGATCGAATCCTTGGCCAGCATCACGTTGACCGGACAGTTCTTGCCTACATCGCGAAGAAAGTCCAGGAAGCTCACGCGCTGCATCCAGTCGAAATTGTTGACCAGCAGCGCCGGCGATGGTCCCTCGAAATCCACAAAGCGGCGCATCTGCGCTTGGAGGCCCGCGACGTTGGCGTGCAGCGTGTCGAGCGGCATCCAGTTGCGTTCGACGCTCTTGCCGCTGGGGTCGCCGATCATCCCCGTCGCTCCGCCCACCAACGCGATCGGTCGATGGCCGGCCCGCTGAAAACGGCGCAGCATCAACAGAGGCAGCAGGCTGCCCACGTGCAGGCTGGGCGCGGTCGGATCGAACCCGATGTACAGCGTCCGCGACCCGCTCGCCAACCACTGGGCCAGATGCGCGTCGTCGGTCGTCTGATGGATCAATCCGCGCCAGGTCAAATCGGCGAAAATGTCGGTCATTGTCTTCGAATCTAGCTGGGGCAAAGCGCGTCAAACACTCGGGGGACGCAGCGCGCGGATCGGTTGCGAGACGGCCGCGGGGCCCTGCAAAACATGTGGTGGGGATTGCGGCAGCGCGGAAACGCGACGGCGCGCCGCGTCCACGAGGGGCGATGCGCCGCGCGCGATTGTCGCTGGCCAGACGTATGATGCGGCGCACCGCGACACGAACCGTCCCAAGACAGCGCCGCGTTACAAGCCAGAGCGGCCGAAATGGCTGGGTGGCCTATTCCGGGGCTTGCTGCTGGTGCTGTGCGGATTCTGCTTGCTGGACCTGCGCATCGTGCTCTTCGATCTCTTTGCGCATCTCGTCCGTAATTTCCGTTTTCGGAGGCGGGGCGACCGATCCCCCACAACCTACGTACATCCACATTCCGGCCAACAGAAAAATCGCAGCCCAGCGTTTCATGAACATTGCTCCGTTGTCAAAACGTTTGGCAACCGATCAGGGGAGAGTGACACTCTCGCCATCGTCGGTCAGGCTGATCCGTTGAAAGACTTCTGAATCGACGGTGAAGGCAAAGGTGCGGACCGCGCCGTCGGCCAGTACGCCGTTGACGCCACCCGGGTGCGCGGCCCCAAAAAAGTTGTGCCACTGGTTCGTGGCCCCGTCCAACGTCCAGCCCTGAGGCATTTTCCAGGCAGGGGTTGTGTACCGATTTGGCGCGTCGTTATCGGCCAGCAGCGGGATGCCGACGCCTGTCGTGTGGGCGCCGAAACGGATCAGATCGTTGTCCCAGCCGGCGTTATTCCAACGTTCGTTGTCGCCCCCATCGTTGCCGAATTCGCGGGGATGGAGTGCTTTTTCAGCCACCATCAGCGTGGTCGAGGATCCGTCCCTGATGAGCTCGATCTTAGTCGTATCGGCGTCGGTCTGCATCACGACGCCGCGTGCGCCCTTACTGGCGCTCGTGCTCAATCCACCGCCGCCGGAACGTTCACCCCCACAGCCGGCATAGTCGCACTTGTACGCACCGCTGTGCAGTTGCGGGGTGCGGCGACTGGGGCAGTAATAGCCGACGATCGCCTCGGCACCCACGAGACTTTGCGTGCTGTTGTACACGCCGGCCGAGATGGCCGTGGCTGGATCCAGTGAAGGGTCTCCCAGGTTGTAGACTGCCGTCTCTTCCATGAACGGCAGGATCTTGTACGTCCAGTTCCAACCGTGGACCGTCACCGACGCGCAGCACGCCGACAAGGCATCCAGTTTGTGGTGACCATCGCGCCCACCGGTGGGCAGATGTCCATAGGTGTCCTGAAAATTGTGAAACGCCAATCCGATCTGCTTGAGATTGTTGACGCACTGGGTTCGGCGCGCCGCCTCGCGAGCCGCCTGGATCGCGGGCAGCAACAAGGCGACCAAGATGCCGATGATCGCGATCACGACTAAGAGTTCAACAAGCGTAAATGCCGAACGCTGGCTCCGACAATTCATCACCATCCCTCCTCGACGAGCTAAGGATTAGAAAAACGATCTACAAGGCTTTCATGGTAGCAGCGCGTTTCCATAACAGTCAAGCGCGCCGGAAAATAAAACAGCCTGCTTAACGCGGGCTGTCGCCCGCAACCCAAGAATCTGTTTGGCCGAAGGCCTCCGATCACCGTAGCCTGGGGCAACGCCCCAGGGCTGGCGCCGCGCG
>JAVYAJ010000316.1:0-18616 GCA_032229885.1 Candidatus Anammoximicrobium sp.
CCTAACCCATTCCCGTGCCACTAACCCACACGTGTACTGTACACACCACTGTACAAGATGCGCGCACCGTGCGCGCATGATACGAACTAAGACTCTATTGCGGTCCTCGATCTTCACCGCCACGCGGCCTTGGTCGGCCTCGTGCGAGAGGCTTTCCCAAAGATGATCTCGCACCATGGGATGATCTCGCACCATGATTTCCACCTGGCGGTCGCGCTGTTGCGACTGCCCATCGCGACGTGTTCCAAGGCGCAGAGGGCGCACCGGCTAGTCAATATCCCGCTTGCGCAACCCAGATCGTGACATGTTCCCTGCCGGATTATAGTCTAGGCTACACGCGCATACCATGATTTCAACTGTTTATCGGCCCGGTCGGCCATCGCTCGTGGCAAGGTGACCGATTCTCATGGCAGGCACGTTTTGACGCGCGCAGCCGAGCCCAGCCAGCCGAAAATCGGGTTTCGGGCGGTTTGGGACAGGCCGCGACGTTTGGCGTGGCGCCCGTCGAGCGACAGTCGGTGAATTTCCCGGGATTCGCGCTGAAATATGGGCGACACGCCGTGGACCCGGCATCCTGCCGCGTTTCTCAAGCCAGCCAATCCGGGCAGGCAGGCGCGTGTGCTGGGACGTATGGGACGCATGGGGCGGCGCGCCCGTGTGCACCCGCCTTCCTAAAGCAAATCGCGCGCCCGACGCTCGTAGTCCGTCCTGGACGCGCCGGGGCTGATATTCACGGGGCGTCGGCATCCGCCGATAGCGCCGCGGCCAGAAACCGTTGCTTGTCGACGTCGAACAGGCCGCGCGGGGTGATTCGCAGTTCGGGGATCACGGGCAACGACAGGAATGACAACGTTGCGAAGGGACTGGGCAACGCGCAGCCCAGCGAGCCCGCTGCGCTGTGCAGTTGTCGCAGCCGGTCGCGCACGGTCGCGGCGTCCCAGGTGGATATCAGTCCCGCAATGGGCAGCGGCAGCTCGGCGAGCACTCGATTTTCGCTCACGACCGCGAAACCGCCGCCATGCCCGGCCAACGCGTGCACGCAGGCCAGCATGTCGCGCGGATTCGTACCGACCACGATCAAGTTATGGGAATCATGGCCGACGGTCGACGCCAGCGCGCCGTGGCGCCGCAACCCGAATCCGCGAACCAGCCCGAGCCCCAGTTTTCCGCTGGCCCGATGCCGTTCGAGGCACGCGACCAGCGCCACGTCGTGATCGGGCGCGAACGACCAGTGGCCATCCAGCGTCGTTACATCCTCGGCGCCTGCCTGAGTGACAATCTGTCCTGGGACGAGCCGGATGACCGGGACCGCTTTGCCGGTGGTCCGCAACCGCAGATCGTCCAGGGTCAAGGGGCCGATCCGCACGGTGTTCTCTACGTTCAGCGGCGCAGCCGCGCCGCCCCACAGGCAGTGGCCATCGCGGGCCACCACGCGCCCGCGATGCACGACCCACGCCGGGCGGAAGGCAGACAGATCGTCCAGCACCGCCAGATCGGCTCGATAACTCGGCGCGATGGCGCCCCGATCGGACAGTCCGTAATGTCGGGCCGGAATCAAGGTGGCGTGGCGGATCGCCCGCGCCGCGGACACTCCGGCCGCGACCGCGCGTTGCAGCAACGCGTTGATATGCCCTCGTTCGAGGATGTCCGTCGGCAACAGATCGTCCGTGGCCAAGGCCCAGTCGCCCAGCCGGTCTTCGACCAACAGCGGCAGGAAGGTTTCGAGGTTGTGTTCGCTTGATCCCTGCCGGACCTGGACCAGCATACCGAGGGCGGCTTTTTCCAGGGCCTCGTCGATCTCGGTCGATTCGTGATCCGCACGGATTCCCGCGGCAACATAGCCGACCAGCGTCTGACCCCGCAGCCCCGGCGCGTGGCCGTCGACCGGCGCCCCGCGCCGCAGTGCGCCGAGAACCTTGGCCAACACGTCTTCGCGTCCCTGCAATACGGCTGGAAAATCCATCATCTCGGCCAAACCCAACACGCGCGGGTGACGCCACAGCCGTTCGATCGCCGCGAGGTCGAGCGTCGCGCCCGCGTCCTCCCAAGCCGTCGCCGGCACGCAGGACGGGGCCATAAAGAAGATGTCCAGCGGCAGGTCCTCGGTGGCCCGCAACATCCGCTCGACGCCCTCGACGCCAAGCACGTTCGCGATTTCATGCGGGTCGGCGATGATCATCGCGGTGCCGTGCGGGACGACCGCCCGAGCCAGTTCGGGCGGCCACAACAGCGTGCTCTCGATGTGCATGTGGGCGTCGATCAACCCGGGAATCACGGGCCGCCCATCCAGCTCGATCGCCTCGGCTGCCGCCCAGTCGTACGGCCCGACCCCGGCGATCCAACCGTCCGCGATCACGATGTTGGCCGGCTCGATCCGCCCGGTGAACACGTTGACAACCCGCCCGCCGCGGAGCGTCAAGTCGCCCGGTTCCAGCCCGCGGGCAACGCGGATCCGCCGTTGCAGTCGTTCGAGATCACGTGTCATGGCGTTCCGCCTTTCAACTGGCCGACAAACGGAAGGCCGCGGAATTTCTCGCCGCAGTCTAGCCCGTACCCGACCACGAATCGATCAGGGATCGTGAACCCGACATAATCGGCCGACACGGCGACGCGGCGTCGCGCGGGCTTGTCCAACAGCACGCACAGCCGCAAGCTGGCGGGACTTCGCTGGTTGAGGTGTTCCAACAGCCAGGCGATCGAGACGCCCGTGTCCAAGATGTCGTCCACGACTAGCACATCCGCCCCGGCGACGGCTTCGGCGACATCCAACCACAGCCGAGGCGCACCGCTCGTCTGCGTCCCCATGCCATAGCTGGTAATCCGCACAAAGTCGCAGCGGGCGGGGATCGTCAACGCTCGCACCAGGTCTGCCAGGAAGATCCAAGCGCCTTTGAGCACGCCGACGACCAGCATGGGCTTGCCACCGTAGTCGGCCGAGATCTGGGCGCCTAATGCCTGGACGCGCGCGGCGATCTCTTTCGCCGAGATCAAGACTTCGACACGATCGAGTTCGGCGCGCATCGATTCGGATCCCGTCACGGTGGCGGACTGCCTTGGGTCTTCTCCGCGCAGCATAACCGTCGCCCCTCGTGTCTCGCCGCTACGGGATTTGTTCTCGCTCGGGCCTGCTTAGCCGCGCATCGTGAAAAGGCCTCGAAGTGGACCTATAAGCCGGGTTTTGTCCCTGGCGCGGGGGCGCCAGGGGACGGTCATTTCTCTAGGACGTCGATTGCTCGACGCCTCGAGCAACCTACCCGAGAGTCGATAGCGAGCCGGACAGACTCGCGCTCGCCGCGGCGAGCTGTTCTCTGTTTGGTCTTGCTCCAGGTGGGGTTTGCCTAGCCAGCCGAGTCGCCTCGGCTGCTGGTGCGCTCTTACCGCACCGTTTCACCCTTGCCTGATCCGAGGCGGACGCGCTGCGTCCGTCTCGGCCATCGGCGGTCTGCTCTCTGTTGCACTGTCCCTGGCCTCGCGACCGGTCGGCGTTACCGACCACCTTGTCCTGCGGAGCCCGGACTTTCCTCCCGCCGCCAGCAGCGCCAGGGCTGCTACGGCCGGCGACCGTCCGGTCCACTTCGAGGTTTTCCATGCGTCATGCTGCCCAAACGCTCGGACTGCGATGCGCGCGCGGCGCTGGCCGCCCGTCGGTCGCATTCCGAGCCGGAGGACGAACGGACTGCCGCGCGGATCTCCTCGATTTCGTCTCCAGGACGTAGTATACGACGCACCGCTCGAAATGGCACCCTGTCGGGCGAACTTCGGCCCGCGAGCCGGACGGTCGCCCGAACGAGCAGTGCGCTCGTCGTACCCCGATCATCGGGAATTCGGCGACCATCGCACGAAATGCGCGATTTCTAGGACTTGGGTCCGACGATGGACGCGGCATCCTGGCGCGTAGGCGGACGGCGCCCGCGCGCGATGGAGCAGGGGGCCGACACATCGTGGGCCCCTGGGCACGCGGACGCGTCGCCCGTGCGACGGAGTGGGGCCGGCGACGAACCGCTTTTGGTCATCGCACCCCTTGAAAAACCGGATAACTCGCCTTAAAAATCGGAGCATTCTCTGCGGGCATCCAACACGAACGAAGGAGATGTGCATGAAGACGATTAACGTGGCGATGATCGGCCAAGGTTTCATGGGACGTTCACACTCCAACGCCTGGGGGCAGGTGGCGAAGTTCTTCAAACCGCCCATCAAGCCCATCATGCACACGGTGTTCGGCCAACCAGCGGAAAATCCCCAGGTTTTTGCCGACAACTGGGGCTGGCAGCACGCCTCGACGGATTGGGAGCAAACGGTTCGTTCACCGGACATCGGGCTGGTCGATATCGTCACGCCAAACTTCATGCACGCGCCGCCGGCCAAGGCGGCGATCGCCGCCGGCAAGGCCGTGGCTTGTGAAAAGCCGATCGCCGGCACGCTGTCCGAGGCGCGCGAGATGGCCCAGGCGGCTCGTCAGGCCGGTGTGTTGACGGCCGTCTGGTTCTGCTATCGCCGGTGTCCGGCTGTCGCCTTGGCGCATCAGTTGGTCAAGGATGGCGTGATCGGCGACATCCGCCACGTTCGCGCGCACTATCTGCAGGATTGGGCGGACGACTCGGTTCCGTTGACCTGGCGCTTCATCAAAGAGCAGACCGGGTCGGGCGCGCATGGCGATCTGAACGCGCACATCGTCGATATGACGCGCTTCGTCACCGGCCAGGAGATCACCGAGATCTGCGGGGCGATCGCCGAGACGTTCGTCAAGCGGCGCAAAAAGATGGCCGGCGTCGCGACCGGCGGAATCGGCTCGGACGCCCAGGCCGCCGACGCCTATGGCGATGTGACCGTGGACGATACGGTTCTGTTTCTAGCGAGGTTTTCCGGCGGCGCCGTGGCCAGCTTCGAGGCCTGTCGTCAGGGCACGGGCAACCAGAATCGCAACGGCTTCGAGATCAACGGGACCAAGGGTTCGTTGAAGTTCGATTTCGAGCGGATGAACGAGCTCGAGTTTTATGACGCCACCGCTTCGCGCCGCGTCCAAGGCTGGACCACGATCATGTGCACGCACGGCGCCGATCATCCATACGTGGCCAACTGGTGGCCGGACGCGCACATCATCGGCTACGAACACACGTTCACCAACGAGGCCTACGACATCCTGCTGGCGCTGGCCGGCCAGACGCCGACCGTGCCGATCCCGGATTTCGAGGACGCTTACCAGACGCAGCGCGTGCTCGAAGCCGCCTTGCTGTCCGCGGCGGAAAAACGTTGGATCAATCTGGACGACGTGAAATAGGCGGCGGATGCGGCTCGAGGTGGACCAGCACGTCGCGTAGGGCGGGAAAGGATTCGAGCAAACGATCCTTGACACAGTGGCCGATGCGGTGGCCGTCGGCCACGGACAGATGCTGGTCGACCTCGATGTGGATGTCGGCGAGGTATTCGAGGCCCGTTTTGCGGACTCTCGTTTGCTCGACCGCGCGGACCCCGGGGACTTGTTGCGCCACGCACCGCACCTCGGCCACCATTTCGCCATCGGCCTGCGGATCCATCAGTTCGCTGGCGCTGACGCGGAACAGGCGCACGCCCGTCCAGGTGATCGTCGCCACGACCACCAAGGCGGCGACTTCGTCGGCCCACACCAGAGCCGGTCCACCCCACCGCACCGCGGCCAACCCCACCAGGACCGCCGCTGAACACAGGGCGTCCCCGCGGTGATCCCAGGCGTTGGCGATCACCGCGGCCGAGCCGACGCGGCGCCCGACGCGAACCTTGTATTGGTACAGCGATTCCTTGATCACCACATTGCCGCCGGCGATCCATAGCGTCCACAACGGCGGCGGCTGGTCCGCGGCGCCCAACCGCCAGATGGCCTCCCAGCCGACCAGCAAGGCCGACAGGATGATGACGACCGCCACGTTGGTGGCCGCGATCCCCTCGGCTCGCGTGTGGCCGTACGGATGCTCGTCGTCCGGCGGGCGCTGGGCGATCCGCAGCGCAAACAAGATGACAACCGACGTCAGACAATCGCCCCACGAGTTGACGGCGTCGGACAGCAAGGCGAACGACCGCCCCGCCAAGCCGCCGATCAGTTTGGCCACGCCCAGCGAGGCGTTGACCGCCAAACCCAACAGGATGGCGCGGGTTGCGCTTCGATACAGGGCCGCGCGCGAGTCGATCGTGGTCAATGTTGCGGACTCCGTCCCGCTAGTTTCCCGCACGTCGCAGCGCCTGGAGCAAGCCACCGACGTCCTCGTGGACTTCGGATGTCGCTCGCACGACCAACGCCATCAGCGGGCGATAATACGCCATCGATCCCTGGCCGCCGGCTACGTCCCACGACCCGGGACTGATCGTGCGCTGAATCAGCTCGATCAACTCCTGCCCACGATCGTTGACGGCAGCCCCGCCCGAGGCGCCGTCCTGTGCCGACACGCGCGTCGCGCTTTCCGCGGAAGCGTACGACTCGGATTGCGAGGGCGACGGCCAGGGCGCCGATGACAGCGTCGCCGATGGAGATGGCGACAGGGGCGCCGGCGCGGAGATCGCGCGAATCGTCTCTGGCGGCGCCGGCCGTTTTCGCGCGCCGCCCGCGCTGATCGTCGGCGTTCCGGCGGTCTGCGCGGCGCGTTGTTGCAGGCCGCGCTCGATTCGCCGCAGCCGGCTCCACAGCTTGGCCTTGTACCCTTTCAGCGCGTCGCTGGTCTCCAGCCGCGGATCCACGGCGAGCTCGGCGTACAGGCTGCACAGCCTCACGACGGCGGTCGCCTGCGCCTCGGCCGACGTGGCCTGCGACTCGCTTCGCAAGGCATCGCTCAGATCCCGCTCGATCTCGTGATATCGGCGCACCGCCACCGGACCAGCCACCGGCGACGAAACGCTCTCCGCCATCATGGCCGTGAATCCCATCGCAATGGTCAAACTGAGCATCGGCAAGCCCTCCTTTGACGCCCGGCGGCATCCACACACCGTACGCCGTAGGACACGGTGTTTTCGCGATCAGTTCATTTTATCGCGCGTCGCGCGATCGACCACCGAATCGTCGAAGCGGATCGACGTCCTGTTCCTATTATGCGCGCCCCGTCCGCGGATCGTACAGGCCAGTCGACAGCGGCGGTGAGACATTTGCCACAGAGGACACAGAGAGCACAGAGGATGGACGCTCGAACAGCGCGACGTTCAGGGAACACTGGGGGCAACGGCAGGCCGGGAAGGAAGCAGCCTCGCTCGGCCTGCGATGGCGACCGTTGCAGGTGATCGGCGCGCTCGTTAGACTAGCGGCGACGCGAGAAGACGCGCCGAGCGCACGCAGCGGGATGCCGTTGCCCGGGCGCCGCGTCTTCTGTGCGGATTTCAGCTTGCGTTTGTTTCCGTTGTCGGGGTGGCCGGACGCGCTGTGGCGTCCATGGCGTAGCGCGTGCGGCTCGCTCCTGCGCAACAACCTGGATTCGTCGTCGTGCAACTTCTGTTCGAGGAGACTCTCATGCTGAATCGACGTATCGGGCCGCGCCAACAGGCGGTCTTGTTCGGCTTGTCCGTTCTGCTGGTCGGGTCGTTGGCCGCCGCCCAGCCATCCGACCGTTCGCCGATTACGCCCACGGATGGCGTCATCAAGCTGTTCAACGGCAAAAACTTGGACGGGCTGTATACGTATTTTCGCGACACAAAGCACGAAGATCCACGGCAGATCGTCACCGCTGGCGATGGCCTGTTGCGGATCTCGGGCGATGGGTTGGGCGGTGTGACGACGCGTGACGAATACCGCGACTATCACCTGGTCTGTGAATACCGCTGGGGCGCTCAAGGCTGGGGGACTCGCGTCGATCGCGCTCGCGATTCAGGGATCCTGGTCCATTGCCAAGGCCCTGAGGGCGCGTACAGCGGCATCTGGATGGAGTCTCTCGAGGTGCAAATCATTCAAGGCGGCACGGGCGACTTTATCGTGGTCCGGGGCAAGGGGGAGGTCGAGCCGCGTATGACTGCCGAGATCGCCAAGGATCGCGATGGCGAATCGGTCTGGCGCCCAGGCGGCGAGGCGAAAACGTTCACGTCGGGGCGGATCAACTGGTTCGGGCGCGACCCGGATTGGCGCGACGTGGCTGGCTTTCGCGGCAAGGATGACGTCGAGAGCCCCGGCCAACAATGGACGCGCGTGGACGTGATTTGTCGCGGCGACCGGGTCACCGTCCTGGTCAATGGCGTGAAAGTCAACGAGGGTTTCGATGTCCATCCGACGGCGGGCAAGCTGACCCTGCAGTGCGAGCTGGCCGAAATTTTCTTTCGCCGATGGGAGCTGTGGCCGCTGGACAAAGCGCCCGCGCCCGCCGCGGCCGAGCAATAACCGGCCAGACGCGGGCTGGCTCGCACCGGGTTGGCCGGCGCAGGTCGGCCGGCGCAGGCGGCGCGTCGGCGCCGACGCCCCAGACGAACCTTTCCCGTGCGCGGTTTGGCCGCGTTCTGGCCGGAGGCCGCGGAACCGCCGTCGAAATGTTGCCGTGCAATCGCCGGTCTAGCCGTCCGGCGTTTGTACCGAGCGAAGTCAATACGACCGGAGACAAGAGACCATGTCCCAGAACCGCGACGCGACAACCGATCGGCCGCATCTGCCGGCCGCTGACAAGCCTGCTCACGACCAGCCGTGCGCGCCGATGCAGGTTGCGCCGGACCAGTCCGACATCGCGACGCGAGCCGAACCGGTCGGACCTCGGTCACCGGACCGCCGGACGTTTCTTCAGGCAATGCTCGGCACGGGCCTGGCCTTGCGGGCGTCGAGCGGCGTCGTGGCCGCCGAGACGCCGCCGAGCGAACCGCGCCGCGTGCGCGTCGGGTTGATCGGAACCGACGGCCATTACGGCATCCTGCTGGGCAGCATCCCGCGGCTGCCCGGTGTGGAACTGACCGCTTTTGCCAAGAGCTTGCCGGATGACGACGTGTCGCGGTTGCGGCAGAACCGGGCGTTCTCCGAACAGACCCGGATCTACGACCAGTTCGAGCCGATGTTGGAAAAAGAGGAATTGGACGTCGTCGGGATTTGCCTGCCCTACTATCGCAACTCGGAAGCGGCGATTGCCGCCGCTCGCAAAAGCGTGCATATCGTCTCGGAAAAGCCGATCGCTACGACGCTCGAGAATCTCGCCGCGCTGAACACGGCCGTGACGGCCGCAAAAGTTCGTCTGACCGCGATGATGAACATGCGTTGTTTTCCGCTGTATCGCGCGGCGCGAAAGGCCGTCCAGGACGGCTTGATCGGAGAACCGATCCTGCTGACGTCCCAAAAATCCTACCGGTTCGGCTCGTCCAGGCCCTGGTTCTACAAAGACTTGAAGACGTACGGCGGCACGATCCCTTGGGCGGGAATCCACTCGATCGACTACATGCGCTGGACGTCCGGCCGAATCTACGTCCAGGCGACGGCGACCCACGGCAACAAGAGCCATCCGGACTACCCGGGATTTCAGGATCATGCCGGCGTGCTGTTCAAGCTCGACAACGGCGGCACCGCCATGACCAACCTCGACTTTTTGCGGCCCGAGACGGCGCCGACGCATGGAGATGACCGGTTGCGGCTGGCCGGGGCCGAGGGCGTGATCGACGTGAACGGCCCGGAGAATCGAGCGGTTCTGATCACGGCGGCCAGCGGGCCACGCGAGCTAGAATTGCCCGACGAGGTCGATTTCTTTGCCGATTTCCTGGCGGAACTTGCCGGCGAGCACGAGCACTTAATCAGCCAGGATGACGCTTTTCGCTTGACGGAAATCTGCCTAAAGTCGCGGGACGCCGCCGGGACCGGAAAATGGATCGACCTGTGAAATCATCTGTTCGCCTTGTGATCGCCGCGCGTCGCGGCCCCCCAGCAGGGGCCGCATGTGTTCGTGGCCGTGCGATCCCCAGCATTCCTAATTCTCGATCCGAATGACCGATCGGCCCGTCCGACCGTGCGCCCCGCGAGCGTGTCCGTCCGTGCATCCAAAACCGATAACATCCCGTTGTCACGCAAGTTGCATCGTTCTATACTGAAACTCGACGTGATGAGGGCGCGCGACGCTTGTCCCCTACGGACGTATCGTGACCTGTCAGCGCCGGCCGAGCACCGCGACCCGGGCTTTCCGCCGGCAAACGCGACAGGCTGGCATGCGTGACGCGTCCCGACGACAAAAGAACGAGACGGGCCGCCGCGCCGGCTGGCCGTCTCTCGACGAGTATGCTGGCTGTGGTCGCGCTGAGACTATGCCGAACGTAGGCAGGTCGCCAGCAGGTATTTGTGCAAGCAGAGGACGCATTCAGGATGACGATCGACAAAAGTCTGAAGATTCGCATGGGCTCGATCCGCAGCCGCAACGTATTGACTCGCGACGAGCGAATTGAAAAGTTGAAGGAGATGGAGCGGTGGACCGAGGAGAACTCGGTGCTGGGTTTGCCCAAGACTCGCGTGCAAAAGATCACGTTGAAGAAAAAGAAAAAGAAGAAGGCTGAGGAAGAGGGGGCCGAAGCCGACAAGAAAGGCGGCAAGTGACTGGCTGGGCATCGCAACCCGGCATGGTCCGCACCGCAACCACGTCGCGAAGACGACGCGGTCGGATGTGACCTGCCGTCTAGGGCCATCGCGCCTCGGCGACGTCTGCGGTCGCATGCAACGGGCTGGTTGGCGGAGCGTTCTCCGACGAGCGAGCCGTTCCGTCCGGCCACACACGTTTCGCATGGGATCTGCCGCTCGCTGTGTTTCAGCCGTTGCGCCCCCGCACGCGGGTCGTCGACCTGGTTCGACGGGCGAACGGATTTCGGTTCTAGACCTCGCCGATCCGCGCCTGGCCTGACTCTTCGAAGACCAATCGCCGTCCATGATCCGCGTTCGCGTCGTTGCGCCCCATGCAGGCCCTTTCACGGCACTGCCGGAAAGCCAGGCGCCCAGTGCATTATCCAATCACGATGTTCTGGTTATCCCACGCACTCGGGCAGGGAATTCCCAATACCTTGTGCAAACACGATCGCTAGCAACGCAACCCGTTGTGGGATTCTCGACTATTTGAACAGACTCGTCGAGGTTTTCATGTACGCGTTCGCGGCGCCGTGCACACACCCCGTCTAGGAATCGTGGCCTGGTTGCTTTTGCCTGCTGCTTGCATTAAGCTACAAGCTGGTCGGTATAGCCAGAATCGTACGCCGACAAGGGGCGAGGCCCAATCGAGAATACGGCAATACCGCGCGCTGTCGAGGATGGCACGTTTGATCGTAACCCGAGGTGTAAGCGGGGGAGGCATTTAGTAACCCGAAGCGTAAGCGAGGGAATGCCCGAGTCCCTCGCTCAGGCTGCGGATTACGTCTCGCGGTCACCCGCGTGCGGTATCGATCCGCGGCTTGGCCGCCGCGGCTTGCTAACCGGAATGACTCGGCCGCGAGCGGCGGGTGTTACGGGCGATGCGGTCATGTCGCGGCCGCGCTGCGACATTAGTCGGCTACGGCGATGGGGGGGCGCATTGAGTCGAAGGGGCTGTCATGCACGTGCATCTCGCGTACGGACGTCGAGGGTTGGATGTCGAATTGCCGGATCATGCCGTCGTCAAAACGTTGACGTACCGGACCATTGCTCCGCTCGACGAGCCAGAAGCTGCGCTGAAAGAGGTTCTCGACGAACCGATCGGCAGTCGTTCGTTGGCCGAACTGGCCCAGGGGCGTCGCAATGCGTGCATTCTGATTTGCGACGTGACGAGGCCGGTTCCCAATGCATTGATGCTGCCGCCGATCCTGCGAGTCCTGGAGGCCAGCGGGATCCCGCGCCGAGAGATCGTAATCCTCGTGGCGACCGGGCTGCACCGGCCGAACGAGGGCGAAGAACTGGCAGAGATGGTGGGGCCTTTTGTCGTCGAGAACTATCGGATCGAGAACCATTGCGGCCAGTGTCTGGAAGAGCACACGTATCTCGGCGACAGCCCGCGTGGCGTGCCGATCTGGCTGGACACCCGCTACGTGCAGGCCGATCTGAAAATTGCCGTGGGGCTGATCGAGCCGCATTTCATGGCTGGATTCTCTGGCGGGCGCAAGCTGATTTGCCCCGGCGTCGCCGCGCTGCCGACCATCAAAGCATGGCATAGCCCCGCGTTTTTGGAAGACCCGTGCGCCGACGCCGCAGTCTTGGACGGGAATCCGGTCCACGAGGAAAATACGTGGATTGCGCGTCGCGCCGGTTGCGACTTCATCGCCAACGTGGTTATCGACGCCCAACGACGACCGTTGAAGTTTGTGGCCGGCGACATGGAGCAGGCGTTTCTCGAAGGCTGCGACTTTGTCCGCTCCATCGTCGTCGACACGGTGCCGGAGCCTGTCGACATTGTCGTCACGTCGTGCGCCGGCTACCCGTTGGACACGACCTTCTACCAGGCCGTCAAAGGGATGGGAGCGGCATTGCCGATTGTGAAACCCGGCGGAACCGTCATTCTGGCGGCAAGTCTCGCCGAAGGGATCGGCAGCCCGCAGTTTTGCAGCTTGTTCGATGAACACGCCTGCTTGGCGGACTTCATGGAACGGATTCTGGGCGACTACTTTGTCATGGACCAGTGGCAGTTGGAAAAGATGGGTCAGGTGGCCCGCAAGGCCAACATCTGCGTGGTCAGCGATGGCCTGCCGCCCGAAACACTGAACCGCCTGTTCGTGGACAGCGCGCCCACGGTCGAAGCCGCCGTGGCCGCGGCCCAAAAAAAACACGGCCCCGAAGCGCGGATCGCCGTGATCCCCGAAGGGCCCTACGTCGTCGCTCGCGTGGGATGAACGCCCAGGAGCGTGGCTTGCCGCTGCGGAACTCGCTTGGTGGTACGACGTTACCGCGACTGTTCCGGGCCGTGGCGGGGGCCAGGGCCCGAGCGGGTTTGACAACTTTTCCACCCTGGGTCGTCTTCCGACACGCGTCGTTTTGTCTTTCGCCGACAGTCGTCGCGCGGCCGATAGATTATGATCTATCGAAAGTTGCGCGCTGCGGCACGCCATCGAGAAAGAAAAAATGCAGCCGGGTTGCCGAGCGGTTTGACATCACTGCTAGCACGGCTAGAATCAGCGCTCACGATGGTTGATGGAGATCCGGCCGTCGGCCTCGGCTGACGGGACATCGAGACGAACGGATCGCGCCGCCGTCGCCGAGACAACAGGAACGTGAGGCGTCGACTCAGAGGCGTTTGAATCTCGGCAATCCGCCGACGCGGATTCAGCCCGGCAATGATCGTCGCGGCAAGTGCACAAGGAAGCGTCTGGACGTGAACCACAACGATACGGAAATCGTGCTGACGCTGCGAGCGGCCTTGATTGCCCGGATCGGCCAAGAGCGGTACGACGTCTGGTTCGGCACGGGCGTCCGCTTACAAGTGCACGGCCGATCCTTGCGGGTATCGGCCGACCGTCCCTTCAAACTCGATCAGGTGCGGACGCGATTTCGCAGCGAGCTGGAGCACGTCTGCCGCCGAGTGTTTGGCGCTGTGGTTCCGATCGACTTTGAACTGGACGCAGACGAGACAGCCGAACGTTCCGTGACCCCCGCAGACGCCAGTTCATCGCGCACCAATTCATCGCGCACCGGTTCGCCGCAGACCAATTCGCCGCAGACCCGTTCTCCGCGCGGCAACTCGCGGCGCGCCGCAGCCGCCGCGCCGGACGGAAATCCGCGGCAGCCGGCGTCGTACGGCTCGCGACGTCAGCTCGCGTCGCTGGGCGACTATGTGGTCGGGCCATGTAATTGCGTGGCGCTGACGGCTGTTCAGCGTGTCGTCGAGCGGCCGGGCCACGTATCGCCGCTGTTCATGTACGGCCCGACCGGGACGGGCAAGACGCATCTGCTCGAAGCGTTGGCCAGCGCCGCGCGTCAGACGCGCAGTGGGAAGCGGGCGGTTCTGATGTCATCCGAGCAGTTCACGGGCTCGTTTCTCGAGGCTCTGCACGGCACGGGGCTTCCCAGTTTTCGCCGCAAGTACCGCGACGTGGATCTCCTGTTGATCGATGATATCCAGTTCTTCAGCGGCAAGCGGGCCACGATCGTCGAGCTAAAGCACACCGTCGACACGCTGCTCCGCGACCGGCGCCAGATCGTGTTTACCGCGGATCGACCGCTCGGAGAAATCACCGGCTTGGGCGCCGAGCTTTGTGCGCGGATTTCCGGGGGCTTGGTGTGCGGCATCGAGCCTCCGGACGGGACGACGCGGCTCGAGTTGGCTCGGCGCATGGCCAACCGTCTCGGCTTGGCGATTCCCGAGGATGTGCTGCAGCTATTGGCCAATCGGATCAACGGCGACGTGCGTCAACTGAGCGGGGCGTTGAATCGTCTGCAGGCGTTGGCCGAGGCGCGCCGCCAGAGCGTTACGCGAAGTCTGGCCGAAGATTCGCTGGGCGACGTCTTTCGAGCCGCGAATCGCGTGGTGCGACTGCCGGACGTCGAATCGGCCATTTGTGATGTGTTCGGCATCGATGCGCGCAGCTTACAGTCGCAACGCAAATCCAAGATGGTCGCTCAACCGCGAATGCTCGCGATGTGGCTGGCTCGCAAGTTCACTCGCGCGCCCTTTGCCGAGATCGGCGAGTATTTCGGCAAACGCAGTCACAGCACGGTGATTTCAGCCCAGAACAAGGTGGATCGTTGGCTCGAGGACGGCGGTACGATCCAGTTGGGCTCGGGCGATCGTGAGGTTCGCGATGTCATCCGGTTGATCGAGTCGCGACTGCAGGTCGGCTAGCTGCGACGCGGCTGGCTGCGCGACCTCGATGACCGACGTGCCCCGATTGCCGACGCGCCCCGTTTGTGCGCGATCCAAGCCACGGCCCCTTGGAGCCCTTTCTCCACGCGGCTTTGCCGTCGCGATGACGAGGGACGAGCACGCGACATCCGCCGTGCGCGACGCTGGGCCGCGGCGCACACGATCCGTGTTCGGTTTCCCGACGCATCGAGCGACAAGGCATCTCGCCTTGGCCGGCCGCCTCGCGCCATCCAAACGCCGCGCTCTCGCCTACGCGACGACTCGGCCGTTCTGACGACCCAACCCGCGCTCGCGGACCGGCGCACGTTACGACCAAATTCGATCCCGCTCGCACGAAGCTCTTGACCTGCCGACAATCGCAGCCCCCAACGCGGTTTTTTTCGAGTCTTCGATGCGAGTCGTCGGTGCAAGTGGCATACGCCGCGCGCCCATGATATACACTGGTTGCGCCTTGATCGGATATACCTTGGGTGCGGGCCGCGGGTGTGTCAGCAACGGAGCCGACGGGAGGAGGTCGGGCGAGACGCGGCCGTTCGTCCCGACGCACAGGCTTCGACAGCCGTCCGGCGATCGCGTCTCGTCCGTCGAAAACGACTGGCCGTGGGGAGACGGCGGTGCGGGAGCAAAGACGGGTGTAATGTGGGGGCCGCCGGTGACGCCGCGCTATGGCGAACGCCGAGGCCTTGAGCAAAAGTGAAACCCAGCACTCGAGCGATGTACGGGCGTGCGGCGCCGAGGTTTGTGTCGAAAAAGCAGGAGACCATAGCCATGTCGCATCACGTGCGTCGTACGTTTCTGAAGCGTGCCGCTCTCGGCGGGTTGGCCACGACGTTCGCGATCGGAGGCACGAAGGCTTCCGGACGCGTGCTGGGCGCCAGCGACCGCGTTCGCATCGCCGTGGCTGGGATCAACGGGCGCGGGCAGACGCATCTGACCGGCTTTGGGCAGATGCCTGACGTCGAGGTCGCCTATTTGGTGGATCCAGACAGCCGGTTATTCGCCTCGCGGAGCAAGATCGTCGAGCAACGGGCAGGCAATACGCCCACGTGCGTCCAGGACATCCGGCGGGCGTTGGACGATGGGAACCTGGACGCGGTGTCGATCGTCACGCCAAACCATTGGCACGCGCTAATGGGGATTTGGGCCTGCCAGGCTGGCAAGGACGTGTATGTGGAAAAGCCTTGCAGCCATACGCTCGTCGAAGGACGTCGGCTCGTCGAAGCGGCACGCCGATATGACCGCATTGTGCAAAATGGCGTCCAACGGCGATCGGACCCGCAATGGGCGAGTCTGATCGCCGACGTACGAAACGGAAAATACGGCAAGCTGCTGGTCTCGTACGGCTACGCGAGCCGGACTCGAGACAGCATTGGAATGGCGCCGCCACAGGATCCGCCGACGGGCCTGGATTTCGATCTGTGGCTCGGACCCGCGGCCGTCCAGCCGTTTCGGAGAAACTTGGTGCATTACAATTGGCATTGGCGGTGGGAGTTCGGCGACGGCGAGATCGGCAACATGGGATCGCACTCGATGGATGTCTGTCGTTGGGCGCTGCCCGACGACGTCGTCCCGCGGGGCGTCGTGAGCCTCGGGGGACGCTTTGGCTATCAGGATCAAGGCGAGACGCCCAACACGCAGTTGACCGTGATCGATTGCGGCGAGGCGACGGTGATTCTCGAGAATCGGGGGCGGATCGACGCCGATGAATGGAAGATCACCAACGAGTTCTACACCGATGAAGGTGTCGTCCGCGATGGACGCTTTTTCGCCAAGGGCAAGGGCGATGGCGTTCCCATCGAAAATCCGCCGACGCCCGGTGTTCCGGAACAGGGGCCGCGACACATGCGTAACTTTATCGATTGCGTCCGCAGCCGCAAACGTGACGAGTTACATGCCGAGATCCTCGACGGGCATCGGTCAGTGCTCTTGTCTCATTTGGGCAACATTTCTTTTCGCGTCGGCCAAGACGTGCCTTTCAGCCATTTCAGCCAACCATTCACGGGGGACGAGGTCGTCCGACGGTCGTTCGAGGATATGAAACGTCATCTCGTGATCAAGGGTTTGGGACGCGATGCGACGCCCTGTCGCCTCGGCAGGAACCTACGATTTGACGCCCGGGCCGAGAAGTTCGTAAACGACGCCGAAGCCGACCGGCTGTTGACCCGGCAGTATCGCGCGCCATTTGTGGCCCCCGACAAGGTGTAAGCTGTCCCCGTCCGCACGCGGGACCGATGTACAGTGGCTGGATGCCCTGTGGTGAAGCCCGTACAGACGCCATCCGACGGGACAGCATTCGCAGCTCGACGACATCGGCCTTCGCCGTGTGACCTATACAATCGCAACGCTACTGGGAGCCATCAATGAACATGTTTAATCGCCGCCATCTGTTGAGGACCGCGACCGCCACGAGCGCAGCTTTGCTCGCCGAACACTGGATTGGAAAGTCTGCGACGGGGGCCGACGCGTCGCGCGAAAAGATCAAAATTGGCCAGATCGGAACCGCTCACGAACATGCTTCGGCGAAAATGGCCACGTTTCGGAAGCTGGCCGATCAGTTCGAAGTCGTCGGGATCGCCGAGCCCGACCCGGACCTGCGAAGACAGCACGAAAACGACCCTGTCTACCGCGGCTTGACGTGGATGAGCGTCGAGCAGTTGCTGCAGATCGAAGGGCTGCGAGCGGTGGCCGTCGAGGTCAGCTCGGGCGACGATCGCATCATGGACGTCACGGGGCGATGTATCGAAGCGGGAATGCACGTGCACCTGGACAAGCCGGGCGGGAAATCGTTTCGCGCGTTCAAAGACGTGCTCGACGAAGCCGGGCGGCGCAATCTGACGGTACAGCTCGGGTACATGTATCGAAACAACCCGGCCATCCAGTTCTGTCAGCGCGCGGTTCGCGAAGGCTGGCTGGGGCAGATCTTCGAGATCGATTGCGTCATGAACATCACGCACCCGGTGGGCTACCGGAAATATCTCGCGCAGTTTCGTGGGGGAACGATGTTCATCTTTGCTTGCCATCCGATCGATCTGGTCGTGAGCCTGATGGGCAAGCCGGATCGGATCACCGCTTATCCGCGGCAGACTCGACGGGATGTGGGCATCGAGATGTGCGACAACGGGCTGATCATCTTCGAGTATCCGCAGACCACCGTCACGATTCGCACGGCTTCGCTCGAGGTCGAGGGATACAAACGGCGGCAACTGGTGGTGTGCGGTGATCAGGGGACGATCGACTTGCGGCCGTTGGAAAAATTCGACGCCCCGACTCCCCAACCACTCGAGCTGCGACTTGTTTTGTCCCAGGACCGCGAGCCCTACAAGAAGGGCGCCCAGGAAGTCAGCTTTGCTCCGATGAAAGGCCGCTATGACGACCAGTTGATCGAGCTGGCGCAGATCATCCGCGGCGAGCGAACGAATCCCTATCCGCTGGAACACGAATTGCTGGTCCAACAATGCTTGCTCGAAGCCTGTGGCTATGAACCGGCTCAGACGAACTGAGTGGCGGCAGCGAGCAGTGATGCGTGCCTGGAGGGACGCGCTCCGTCGCGTCCGGTGCGCGTTGGCACGGTCCGCCGCGTGCGCTCGTTGGCGGCCACGACAGAGCGTGGCCCTCCAGCGCGTTGGCGGCCATGACCGAGCGCGGCCCTCCGGCGTGGGATGGGCTTGGCTCGAGGCTGCGATCCAGGCTGATAAACTAGCGGGGCGGCAAGGCTAACGCGGGCTAGCGCCCGCAACCCAACAGTGTACTGTATAGACCGGTGTGCCAGATGCGCGCACGATACGGACTAAGACTTCAACAGCCAATAGCACGCGGTCGGGCAGCCCCGTTTGGATGCTGAATCTGTTTGGCCGAAGGCCTCCGATCACCGTAGCCTGGGGCAACGCCCCAGGGCTGACGCCGCG
>JAVYAJ010000317.1:0-33276 GCA_032229885.1 Candidatus Anammoximicrobium sp.
ATGAATATGGCCTTCGGCCAAAAGAGGCACGCGCGGCGCCAGCCCTGGGGCGTTGCCCCAGGCTACGGTGATCGGAGGCCTTCGGCCAAACAGATTTTTGGGTTGCGGGCGCTGGCCCACCTTAAGTCCTGGGTGAGCGGAACGACTGGTGGCCGAGCTGTGCGCCACCCCAGCACACCCTTCGCGCCTCAGGGACGTGCCACCCTAATGGCTGACTTGGTGGAAGGGCGTGCTGGCCCGGCCCGATCGTGCAATTGCGCAACAAAAACGATAATATCAACCATCACCCGCACGAGGTGTCAAGACCAAGTTTTCAACCGGCCAGCGTCGGCCCAGGGCTGCGTTGACGATGGCCTTCGGCCGACGCGGTTGCTGTTGTCTTGGCTGCGCATCGGTCTTGCAATACCAGACCCACCTAAACCCCGCAGTTTCCGACTTTTGGGCCGCGGCAGGGAACGTCCCTCGGGCGGATCGCGTTCACGTACGAGTCAAGACAACGCCTTCGATCAACCGATCGAAGGCGTTGGTGATAAGGCGTTGGCCAGGTTGGATGCCGATCGTCAGACGCGCCGCCAGAGGGTCGAGATGGTGAGCCGGGCCCACCCCCCTGTTGTGGATGATGGTCCACAATAGAGAGCTACTGTACAATACGACACAAGTCGCGGCCTCTTATGCCATATAACACCGACGACTCGAACGTGATCGCAGGCTAATCTCCGGTCAAACATCGGAACAGCTCACATGCGACGGTGTTCTCACAAATTGAAATCGCCCGCACGCCTGCTGTCCCGCATTTCCTTTTGCGAGGAGCACGATGATGGTGCGCGCCCATTCCGCAAACGATGTTTTCTCTCCGGCTCGGTCGACTCGACGCCGACCAAAGTGCCGACCTGAGCGGCGATCGCAGCGGCGACGGCTGCTGCTCGAGCCGCTCGAGCCGCGGCAGATGTTGAGTCTATCGGCCCGCTTGTCCGCCGGCGGAGACGAGGCGTTTTTCGAAGGTGGCGATGCACACGATCAGCTCTTTTTGCGAGCCAACGCGTCGCAAAAACTCGAGTTCAGTCTCGATGGACAGAGCTATACGAGCGCCCTGGATGGCGGGACGCTGTCGCTAGCAACCAACGTCGCCATCACCGTGACGTTGGGGGCGGGAGACGATCGGCTGACGGTCGCCAGCTCGCTGATCGATCTGCTAGCAGCGCACGGCGGGACCGTAGTGTTCTCCGGCGAAGACGGGATCAACACGCTGGCCGGACCCGATGCGGACAACGCTTGGATGGTGACCGGCCAGGGCGTGGGAACGCTCGACGCTGTGGTTCAGTTCAGCGGCGTGGGCATTCTGGTCGGAGGTCCACAGAACGACGTGTATCGGTTGCAGGCGGATGACGCTTTGGGCGCCTTGACAATCGACGAGGCCGCGGGGGGGACGGATACGCTGGACTTCAGCGCGACCACCCACGGGGTTCGCATCGACCTGTCCGATCCCACGGCACAGATCGTCAACGGAAACTTGACATTGACGCTGACCAGCGGCCAGACGTTCGAGAATCTGATCGGTGGCGACGGAGACGATACATTGACCGGCAACGAGCTGGACAATGTGATCACGGGTGGCCGCGGCGACGACGAGCTGACCGGCGGAGTCGGCGATGACACGTACGTGTTTGCGGCCGGCTGGGGCAGCGACACGATCAAGGAAATGCCTGGCAGCGAGACAGGCGAAGGCGCAGATACGTTCGATTTTTCCGCGGTGACGGCAGATCTGGCCGTTACCATCCACGCCGATGGCACATTCGCGATGGCGGCCGGCGGAGACACGTTGACCGGCGAAAACGTCGAGCGGCTGATCGGCGGATCCGGGGTGAACAGCCTGGACTATACGGCCTACGGTCGTGGCGTCACGGTGGATCTGAGATCGGGCCAAGCGACCAATTTCGTCTTCGTGCAGGGGTTCCAAAACGTCACGGGCTCGGCGTACGACGACACGCTGATCGGCGACGACCGGGCGAACGTCCTGTTGGGCGGCGACGGCGACGATACGCTCGGCGGCAACGGCGGCGAGGATACGTTGCGTGGCGGACCGGGGTTCGACACGCTGGTCGAATCGCGAGACGTCGACTTTACCCTGACCGACACGCGGTTGATCGCCAACGGCGGCGGGATCGTCGGCAGCGAAACCGACGTGCTCGACGGGTTCGAGCGCGCGCAGCTCACGGGCGGCCCCAGCCCCAACAAGCTCGATGCGTCGGCTTTCTCGGGCACGGTCACACTGGACGGCGGCTCGACCGTTCTGCTGTCTTGGCTGAACGGCGGGCTGGGCGTCCGGACGTCGGACGAGGAGACGACGAGTTTGCTCGGCCACGAAAGCGACACCCTGCTGTCGTCGCTGAACAACGGGGCGGGAATCCGCACGGCAAGCGGGCCGGATTTCCGGATCGTGCTGACCGATGGCCGCACCGCGGACGTGAGCGTGACCGCCGGGATGACCGTCCAAGCTCTGCTGGACGCCATGACCGCCGCTGTCGATGCCGTGGAAGAGAACCGGCTGACGGTGAGCGTGGACGCGGAGACGGGCGATGCGCTGACGTTGACCGACACGCTCGACGCGGGCGGAGATTTGCGGGTCGAGCCGCTCAACGGATCGCTGGCCGCGGCGGACCTGGGCATTCTCGGAACAGGCGTCGGCAGCATCCTGTGCGGCACGCCGATCACCGACATCAGCGCCGATCTGCGCGTCATGTTGAGCGACGGAACCCCTGTCTATGTGGACTTGACCGGGGCGAGAAGCGTCGCGCAGGTGATCGATTTGTTCGCCCGCGCCCACCCGGGCTTGAGGGCCGCCATCAATGCCGCGGGCACGGGCTTGGACGTGATGGACAGTCTGGCAGGCGGCGGAAATTTGAGCGTGGTGGCCCTGAACACTTCGTTGGCAGCCGGCGATCTGGGCATCGTCGGGATCGGGACCGGATCGGTGCTGCACGGTGCGTCGATCGTGACGGGAGACATCCGGCTGGACGGGCGGCTGGACCACGACGAGCTGATCGGCACGGCGGGCGACGATATTCTGACGGGTGGCGGCGGCAACGACACGATCGTCGGCGGCGGCGGGACGGATACGCTCGTCGAATCGCGGGATGCGGATTTCGTCCTGACCGACACCGAGCTGCGCATCGGCACGACGCAGACGTACAGCCTGACGGGCATCTCGCGGGCGATTCTCACCGGCGGCCCCAGCGCGAACCTCCTGGACGCCTCGGCGTTCACGCAGGGCAGCGTCACCCTGGTCGGCGGCGACGGAGACGATACGCTGCGCGGTGGCGGCGGCGACGACTTTCTGACGGGCGGCGAGGGCATCGACTCGCTGGACGGCGGACCCGGCATCGACACCGTGGTCGAACGCGGCAACTCGCGATTCCTGCTCGCCGACACGTCGCTGGACATGGGCGAAGGGACGGACGAGACGGTCGTGGTCCAGTTGGACAGCGCGGTCGTGGGCGGCCGTTTCACGTTGACCTTCGACGGTCGAACTACCGCGCCGATTTCCTACGATGCCGGGGCGTACGAAGTCAAGTCGCGGCTCGTCGGGTTGGGCAACCTCGGCGAAGACGACATCTATATCATTCGCAGCCAGACCGCCGATTCCTGGACGATCACGTTTCGCGGCAACGCGAGCGGCAAAGACCAACCGGATTTGGCAGCGGCGAGTCTCGATCTGGTGGGCGGAGGCGTGAGCGCCAGGGTCACCCAGCAAGGAGCGTTGGGCGTCAATGCGTTGGCCCACATCGAACGGGCCGATCTGACGGGCGGCGGCGGCGGCAACCTGATGGATGCCAGCGCGTTTCACGGCGCGGTGGTCTTGCGCGGCGGCGAAGGCAACGACACGCTGATCGGCGGCCCCGGCGACGATACGCTCGAAGGCGGCCCCGGCGATGATCGACTCACGGGGAACGGCGGAAACGATACGTTGGACGGCGGCGACGGCCGGGACACGCTGGTCGAATCGCGGGACGTCAATTTCGTACTGACCAACACCGCGCTGACGGTCACCGGCAGCGGCATCGCCGGCAGCGAAGTGGACGCTTTGTCGGGGTTCGAACAGGCAGAGCTGACCGGCGGCGACTCGGACAACACGCTCGACGCCTTGGCCTTCACGGGCTTGGCCGGCGGCACGGAGCTGAAGCTGTTGAACGGAGGCGCCGGCATCCGGACGACGGCCGGAGTCGTGGTGAATCTGACGGGCCTGGAAAATACCACGCCGTTGGCCGTGCTGAACAACGGCGCCGGGGTGCGTACGGTCGCCGGCGACGATCTGCGGATCACCTTGACGGATGGGCTGACGGTCGACGTGGATTTGAGCGACGACATGACGCTCGCGGACGCGTTGCACAGGATCCAGGAAACAGCCCGCGCCATCGCCGGAGATCGCCTGAGTGCAACGCTCGACACGGCCGGCACGGCCATCGTGTTGAAGGATTCGACCGCGGCGGGCGGCGATCTTCGAGTCGCCGCCCTGAACGGTTCTTTGGCGGCGGCGGACCTGGGCCTGCTCGGAACGGGGACGGGGGCCACGCTGCAAGGCCAGACCATCTCCGACGGCGCTCGCGACATCCGCGTCACGCTGACCGACGGGGCCGTCGTGGACATCGAACTCAGCGGGCTCACGACGCTGCAACAGGCGCTCGATGCGATCACCGCCGCGCATCCGGCGCTGACGGCGCAGCTCGACGCGACGGCCACGGCGCTGCGGATCAGCGACACCGCGGGGGGCGCGGGCCAGTTGCAGGTGGCCGAGCGGAACGGCGGGCACGCGGCGGCCGACCTGGGGATCCTGGGCGTCGCGCCCCTCGCCACACCGGCGTCGCTGACGGGCAGCTCGATCGGGACGGCGCGCGTCGTCCTGGACGGCCGGGCGGGCGACGACACGCTGATCGGCAGCCCCGGCGACGACGTGCTCGTCGGCGGCCCCGGGCGCGACAGCCTCTCGGGCGGGGCTGGCACGGACACGGTGCGCGAATCGCGAGACGCTGACTTTACGCTGACGGACACCTCGCTGATGATCGGCGCGGATGGCGCCGACACGTTGGACGGGATCGAGCAGGCCGATCTGTCGGGCGGCAGCAGCGCGAACACGCTCGACGCCTCGAGCTTCACCTTGGGCCCGGTGATTCTCCGCACCGGCGGCGGATATGACACCCTCAAGGGCGGCGCGCAGAACGACACGTTCCTTGTCGACGTCACGGGCCTCGAGCCTCCCACGTCCGCGTCGGACGTGGCTCATCAAATCACCATTGACCTCGGCGGCGGGGCGGACAACGAGGTGATCATCGAGGGGGTCGGCAGCATCCTCACCGCGGAGGACATGTGGTGGACGCGGATTGTCGGCGGCGGTCCGGCTCGCTATACGTTCCGGAGCGTCGCGACGACGGATGCTCAGGCGAGCTATGTGGCGGACAACACGATGGAGATCGTCGGAACGCTGCTGGCCCCCGGCCAAAACATCACGTTCGAGGCCGAGACGATTCGCGTCACGGGCGGCACGATCGACACCAGTGCGATGACCGCCGGCGACATCACGCTCAAGGCCCAGCACATCGTGGTGGACGAGGGAGCCCAGTTGCTTGCCGAAGGCAGCGCGGGCGGTCGAAGCGGCAAGATCTCGCTGCAGGCCATCGACAACCGGGCCATCTGGACGAGCGGTTTTGCGAACGTCGACATCATCACCACGGACGTGACGATCGGCGATGCGACGATCCGGGGCGGCGACGTCGAGATCCTCGCCGTGGCGGACAGTCAGAAGATCTTGCTGCCCAGCGATTTCGGCGACAACTCGATCGCCCAACTGCTGGGCAGCAAGGTATTGGGGGGCATCGTCCAGGCGACCGAAGCGTTGTCTGCCTTCGTCGGCGTCGCCGTGTCAAAATCCACAGCGCACATCACGATCGACTCGCGGGAAACCAGGCCTGCCACGATCGTGGCGGACAACTTTACGGCCTGGTCCAGCGCCAAGATCTACACCAATGCCGCGCCCATCAGCCAGAGTTTCGGGCTCGCCGTAGGCGTGGGGATAACCGATTCCGCGGTGACGATCGGCAACGCTCGCGTCACGACGGCGCACGATGCAACGGTACGGGCCACGACGGACCATATCATCGACGTGGTCTCGGACGCTTCCCCGCTCGCCCTCGGCTTTGCCTGGGGCACGGGCGTGAGTGTCCTGGTGTCGAACGCCGCGGCTCACATCGAGTCGAACGCCGAATTCGACGTCGGTCGGGATCTGTTCGTCCAAGCGGACACGGTCGACCGGAATCGGACGATGGGCCGGTCGACGGTCGGCGCTGATGGCCGCATCGGGATGGCGGTGGCGGTCAGTGTAGAGACGGGCGAGACCACGGCGTGGCTGGACGGTCGCGCCGACGTGGGACGCAACGTCGCGGTCACCGCCAAACAGAAGCGGCTGCCCATCGAGGCGAACAAGACCTTCGTCCTGCCGTCCTACGTCTCCGGCACCGCGGCCGCGGCCGGCGTCGGAACCAACTCGACGGGCGAGCTCCTGGACGATCTGAAGAAGACCATCACGGACTCGATTTCCAGTCGCGTCAAGGCGGGCGCGTCAAAACTGGTTGGAGTTGTGAAGTCCCTCGTCGGACAGGAGGACCAGAAAACGCCGCCCGCGACCACGGCGTCTCGGCCGCCATTCCAGCTTGCCGGCTCGGCGGCCGTCTCGATCGATTTCAATCACGTCTCGGCGCGCGTCGGCGACGGGGCCGTCGCCGGCCCGCGCGCGGTCGTCCGCGCGGGCGGGAGCTTGGACGTCCGGGCGGTGGTCGAAACTCGGCCCGATGTCACCGCGACTTCGTCGAGCCAGGGCAGCGGAGAAACCAAGGACTCCACGGGGACAGTGACGGTCAGCGGCACGGCCAAGGCGGGCGTGTCGCTGGCTTTTGCCGTCGGACTTTCCGACAACCAGACCGATGCCTATCTGGCCGGCAATGCCACCGTCGATGCAGGCGGGGCGATCCACGTATGGGCGGACACGCTGAACGCGATCGATCGCTCGAGCACGTACGGCTCGAACCTGGTCGCCCCGTTGCGAGACGAGAATCGACAGGCGACCTACGACACGAGCAGCGGTACGCAGACGCTGTACGGCGGGAACACGGTCGACGTGCCCGAGGGCTACGCGGCCGGCGGCGAGCCGGGGACCTACAAGTACATCGGCCCCGATGGCGCGGCGCTCGACCTGGGCGCCGAGGACTATACGGACACGCTGAAGTGGGAATCGGCCAACCTCGCGGTCGACGCCGGGTTGACGTTCTTCCGCACCCTGACGACGTACCTGGACAGCAGCTTCGGCGTGGACAGCAACCTGGTCGATTCGTGGAGCCAGGCATCGGCCACGGGGCATTCCAAGCTGTCGGTGGCCGGCGCAATCACCGTGCTGCTGTTGAACCACCGGGCCCACGCGGTGATCCAGGCGGGGGCGCAGGTCAACCAGGACCTCGCGCTGCGCAGCGACGCCCAGACCGTGGCCGTGCGGGCGACCAGCGACAACGACGCCATCAACCTCGGCGGCAATTTCCAGACGCCCAGTCCCGCCAGCCTGGTCGGCAGCGCCGGCAGCTACCGTTCGTGGACGCTGTTCCACAAAGGCAATATCACGGATTTCACGCCCGCGGGGGTCGGCGGGGCGGACACTCGCGGCGCGGTTGGGGTGACGGCGGCGGTCTATCGGTATGCCGGCGACGTGCAGGCCCGCATCGAGGACGACGTGCATCTGTATGCCGATAGCCTGCACGTGGACGCAGACAACCGGGTGCTGGGCGTGGCGATCGGCGCGTCGGGCGGCGCGTCGGCCGACTTTGGCTTCAACGGAGCCATCCTCTACCAAGGCGTCGACAACACGACGATCGCCCAGATCGACGATCGGGCGGTGATCGTGGTCGGCGACAAGTCGGTCGTCGACGCGGACGGGACGGACCGCGGCGCCAGCCTGGTGGTCGAGGCGACGGATACCAGCAACGTCGTCACCGTGGCCGGCTCGTTGGCCGTCTCGCAACGGATCGGGATCGGCGCCTCGGCGGCGATCAACGACATCCGCCGCCGGACGGAAGCCTTCGTCGGCAACCGCTTCGACGAAGACGCCGATCTGGGCGGCGGCAGCGTGACCGTCGGCGGACCGGTGTTGATCGACGCCGAGAATGACGGCTTGCAAGCCACGTTTTCCGTGGCGGGGGCGATCACGCGCAAGAACCCCAAGCCGCAGGAGAATGTCTCGGCCGGCGCCGCTCTGGGTGTGGCCTTGAACATGGGCCGCGACAGCGTGCGCGCGTACGTACATCACGCCACCGTCTTCGCGGCGGGAGATGTCGTCTTACGGGCGCAGGCCGCGTCGACGGTCGTGGGTGTGGGGATCGGCGGCGCGCTGGCTGTATCCGACGGCAGCGCGGTCAGTGTCGCCGGCGGGGTGGCGACGAGCGTCCTTCACAACCTGGCCGAAGCGTTCATCGCCGACGGCAGCGTGACCTCGCAGACCGGCGATCTCACGCTCGCGGCGTCGGATGCGGGGACCATCGTCAGCGTCGGCGGCAGCGTCGCGTTTGTTTGGAGCCGCTCGGCCAGCCCCGACGGCAAGGCGATTTCAATCGGTTTCTCGCTGGCGTTGAACGACGTGGGGGCGGACGACGGCGATGGCGTACGGGCGTTTATCGACAGTGCCCAGGTCCATGCGGGCGGCAACGTCAGCCTGACCGCCGCTTACACGCCCCAGATTCTGGCGATTGCAGCCAGCGGCAGCGGCAGCGGCAGCCCAAACGCTGCCGGGGGCCTGAACGTTGCCGGCGCGGGCGCGATCGCAATCAACACCGTGGCGAACACGGTCGAAGCCTTCTCGGTCGACGTGGATTTGGTCGCGGCGACGGACCTGGAGCTCCGAGCCACCGATGCGCCCCAGATCAAGGCGATCGCCGGCGCACTGGCCGCGGCCGGAGTCGGCGGCGCGGGAGGCGGCAAAGTCGTGGCGATCGGGGCGGCGGTCGCCGTGAATACCCTGGACGACACGGTCCGCGCCGCCCTCGACGCCAGCACGGTTCAGGTCGGTCGCGACCTGAACGTGTCGGCGATTCGGGACGATTCTATTCTGGCGGTGGCCGTGGGACTGTCTGGCGCCGGTTCGGGCAGCACCGCCGGCGACCTGGCGATCAGCGGAGCGGGTTCGGCGAGCAGCAACATACTTCACCATCAGACGGACGCCACGGCCTCGGACAGCACGGTCACAGCCGGAGGCGCGGTGCTGATCCAGGCCGCGGATGCCAGCTCGATCACGGCCGATGCCGGCGCCGCGGCGATCGGCGTCGCCACGGGCGGCAGCAGCAAGCTGATCGCCATCGGCCTGTCGCTGGCGGTCAATGAGATCGACTCAGCCATCCGGGCCACGGTGCAGCAGACGACCGTCGCGAGCGACAGCCTTGCGCTGGACGCCCATAGCACTCAGAAGATCGATGCTCTGACACTGGCGGGCGCCCTGACCGTCGCCACGGGCGGCGGCGTCTCCTTCGGCGGCGCGGGATCCGGTTCGGGCAACGTCCTGCGAACCACGATCGAGGCCGTGATCGATTCCAGCTCCGTCACGACGACCGGCGACGTGTCGGTCGACGCCGACGACGATTCGCAGATCGATGCCGACGCCGGTTCGGCGGCGCTGGCGGTCACGCTCAACGGCACGAATAACGCGTTCGCCGTCGCCGCGGGCGCCGCTGCCGCCACCAACGAGATCACCGGCCAGACCCGCGCCGTCATCACGGATTCGACCGTGCAGGCCGGGGGCAGCGTGTCGGTGCAGGCCGATTCGACCGCCGCCATCGATGCGAATACGTTCGGGTTTGCGGGCGCCCTGGCCGCGGGCGACTCGGGAGCCGTGGCGTTGGCGGGGGCCGGATCCGGATCGGGCAACTTCATCGCCGAGACGATCACGGCGCGGATCGTACGCTCGACGGTGACCGCGGACGAGCGGGTCTCGGTGACCGCGGACGACGCGTCGACGATCGACGCGCTGGCCGGTTCGGCCGCGGTCTCCATCGCGGTCGGCTCAGGCTCGAACGTCGGGGTAGGGCTCGGGCTGGCGATCACGGTCAACGAGATCGAGAACGAAGTCGCGGCGGGCATCGACGACAGCGACGTCGTTGCGGGCGGCGCGCTGACGCTCGCCGCCACGAGCACGTCGGCCATCGAAGCGATCCCGTTCGGCGCTGCGCTGGCGGTCGCGGCCGGAGGCGACAAGCCCACCCTGTCGGTCGGCGCCACGGGCGCGACGGCCAAGAACACGGTCAGCAACACGATCCGGGCGACGCTCGAAGACAGCGCACCGTCGACCGTGAACACGGTCACGGCGGCGACGGTCTCGCTGAGTGCGACCGACGACGCGACGATTCACGCCTATGCCACCGCCGGCTCGGTCGCCGTGGCGGCCAGCGGCGATGGCCTGGCCGTCAGCGGCGCGGTCGGGGTGGGCGTGGCGCTCAACACCATCAGCGATCGGACGGACGCCAAGATCGATCACGTGGCCGTCACGACCACCGGCGACGTCGCGCTCGAGGCCACGTCGGCCGCCGAGATTCGGGCCGTGACCTCGGCCGTTTCGGTCGGCTTCAGCGGTGCGGCGGGCAGCGGTTCGGTTTCGCTCACGGCCTCGGTTTCCTACGCCGAGAACCAAGTCGCGAACACGGTCGAGGCCGTGATCGCGGCGGCCGACGTGAACGCGGGGGGCGACGTGGGGCTGACGGCGTTGGACCAGACCACGATCCATTCCGACGTCGTCGCGGCCGCCGTCAGTGCGTCGTTCAGCAGCAGCGCGCTCGCCGGGGCGCTGGCGGTCGATGTGGTCTATGCGCGAAATACGGTGGCGAACACGACACGCGCCGTGGTCGAGGAAGGCGCCGCCGTGAACGTCGCGGGCGACTTCGCCGCCTCAGCTCGGTCGACCAGCCAGATCTCGGCCGTCGGCGTCGCGGCATCCCTGTCGATCGCCGCCAGCAGCGGCTCGCTGAGCCTATCCGGGGCGGGCACCGGCGCGGTGGTGAACAACGCGATCAGCAACACCATCGTGGCGGGTGTGACGGATGGGTCCACCGGCGACGTGCAGGGCGCCGTGTCGATCACCGCGACCGACCAGGCGACGATCTCGGCGGATGTCATCGCCGCGTCGGCATCCATCGCCGGCGGCAATACGGCCGTATCGCTGGCCATCGCCGTGTCGACGGCCGACAATGTCATCGACAACGCGACACGCGCGCTGATCGCCGATTCTTCGGTCGACGGCGGTGGATCGCTGCGCGTGACCGCGGACGCCACGGCGGACATCGATGTGACGGGCGTGGCGGCGGCGATTTCGATCGCCGGCGGCACCGGCTCGTTGGCCCTGGGCGTTTCCGTGACTGTCGCCCTGGTCAGCAACACCGTGGACGGCGCGGTCGAGGCCTTGATCTCCGGGGCCGACGGACGCGAACGGTCGGTGGTCACGGCAGCCGGGCCGATCACGATCTCGGCGACCAACGCCAGCGACATCTCGGCGGTGACGGGCTCTGTCGCGACCACGGTTTCGGTGGCTGGCGGCTCGCTGTCGATCAGCGCGGTCGTGGCCGCGGCCGTGGCGGACAACGCGATTGGCACGGCGGTGACCGCGGGCATCCGCAACGCGTCCGTCAGCGCCGCCGCGAGCGGCGTGGATCTCGATGCCCGCTCTCAGATGACGGTCCAGGCGGTGACCTTCGCCGCTTCGATCAGCGTCTCTGGGTCTGGCTCTGCGGCCGGCAGTTTCAGCGGCGCCGGTGCTCAGGCGGATAACACGCTCACCGGGGCTACGCAGGCCGTGATCGACGCGGGCAGCCTGGTCGAGGCCGACGGCGACATCACGGTCGACGCGTCCGACAGCTCGGGGATCGACTCGCACGTCGTCTCGGGCAGCGTCTCGGTCAGCGCGTCCGGTTCGGTGGCGCTCAGCTTCGCGATCTCGGTGACACTGGCCGAGAACACGATCGGCGGATCGACATCCGCCTCGATCTCGGGATCTTCCGTACAGACCTCGAACGGGTCGATCGACGTCTCGGCCGTCGGTGCAAATACGATCGACGCGGTCGCGGTCGCGGCCTCGGTCTCGGTGGCCGGCAGCGGCACGTTCTCGCTGTCCGGCGCGGGCGCGGGAGCGTGGGCCAAGAACAGTTCGACCAACAGGATCTCGGCGCTGATCGTGGACAGCGCGGCGACCGCCCCGTTGGGCTCGGTTTCGCTGAGCGCCTCGGATACATCCGACATCACGGCCGACGTGGCTTCGGCCGCCGCCTCGGTGGCGGCCAGCGGTTCGGCGGCGGTTTCCATCGCTCTCGCGGTGACGCTGGCCGAGAACAGCATCGGCAGTTCAATCATCGCCTCGATTGACCCCTCGACGGTCACTGCCGGCGGTTCAATCAACGTTTCGGCGACAGCCGGCAACACGATCGACGCGCTGGCCGCGGCGATCAGCGTCTCGATCGCCGGCAGCGGCAGCTTTTCGCTGTCCGGGGCGGGCAGCGGTTCGCACGCCAAGAATACGACGACCAATGCCGTCGAGGCGTCGATCGTGGACAGCACGGTGAACGCCGGGGACGAGGTGACGGTGATAGCTACGGACACGTCTCGGATCACGTCCGACAACGCGGCCGTCTCGGCTTCGGTGGCCGGCGGCGGCACCGGCGCGGTCTCACTAGATATCGCGGTCAGCTTAGCAGACAACGCGATCGGCGGTTTGACGCTGGCCACCATCGATGGTTCGACCGTCACGGCGGCGGATACGGCCACCGTCCACGCCGTGGCCGACATGACCATCTTGGCCACGGCCGCGGCGTCCGGTGTGTCGATCGCGGGCGACGGCGTCTTTTCGCTGTCCGGGGCGGGCAGCGGTTCCCATGCCAAGAATACGACGACCAATGCCGTCGAGGCGTCGATCCACAACGGATCCGTTGTCGATTCGAGCGGCGACGTGACCGTTTCCGCCAGCGATACATCCACGATTACGGCGACGCTGGTGTCCGCGTCGATCTCGGCGGCCGGCAGCGGCGGCGGGGCGGTCTCGGTGAGCATCGCGGTGACGCTGGCCGAGAACACGATCGGCGGGACGACGCTGGCCACCATCGACGGCGCGACCGTACACGCCCGCGGCGGCGCGGTGAACGTCTCGGCGCTGGGCGACCAGGAGATCACGGCGACTTCGGTCTCGGCGAGCATCGACATCTCCGGCAGCGGCACGGTGTCGCTGAGCGGCGCTGGGACGGGCGCGGTGGCCCACAACACCACGACCAACGCGATCGAAGCGAGCATCGTCGACAGCGCGGTGGACGCCAACGGCGACGTGACCCTGCTGGCGCGAAACCCGTCGAGTATCTCGGCCACGTTGGTCTCGGCCGCCGTTTCCGTGGTCGCCAGCGGCGGCGTCGCGGCGGGAGTGGCGATCGCGGTCACCGAGGCGACCAACGACATCGGCGGCGCGACCGTTGCGGCGATCCGGGCATCGGAGGTGCAGACGCCGGGCGCGGTCAGCTTGACGGCGCTGGCCGAGTCCACGATTACGGCCCACGGCGTCGCTGTAGGGTTGGCCGTCGGCGGTTCGGGCGGCGTATCGGTCAGCGGCGCGGGCACGGGCGTCGTCGCCCGCAACACCTTGACCAACACGATCGAGACCACGATCACCGCCGGGTCGGACGTGGACGCCGGAGGCGACGTGACGCTGGACGCGACCGACCGATCCGCGATCGATGCGACGCTGGCCGCCGCGTCGGTGGCGGCCTCGGGCTCGGGCGGCGCGGCGATCAACGTGGCGATCGCGGTATCGACGGCGGAGAACAACTTCGGCACCGTGACGCGCGCAGCCATCGACGGTTCTGAAGTGACATCGACCGCCGGCGGCGTCGCGCTGACCGCTCTCTCTGCCGGCTCGCTCACCGCACTGGGCGTGGGCGTGGGCGTGTCGGCGGGCGGGTCCGGCGGTTTCAGCCTCCAGGGCTCGGCCGGTGGCTCCGTCGCCAGGACCAACACGACGAACGTGACAGAGGCGGTGATCGTGGGCGATTCGATTGTGGTCGCGGGCGGCGGCGCGGTGACGCTGACGGCGACGGACGAGACCGAGATCGACGTCGACGTCGTGGGGATTTCGATCAGCGCCGGCGCGGGCTCGGTCTCGGTCAGCCTGGTTGTCTCGTCCGCGGTGGCGACCACCGACGTGTCGGGGATTGTGCGCGCGGAGATCGGAAGCAGCAGCGTGAACGCCGCGGACGACGTGGTCGTCGCGGCCCGCGCTGATTCCACGGTCGATGCCACGGGCCGGGGCGTCTCGATCACGGTCAGTGCGGCAGCCGGATGTGCCGTGTCGGGCGCGGGCGCCGGCGCGGACGTGAGCAACACCATCGGCCAGCAAGTCGAGGCCGTGATCCTAGACAGCGACGCGGCCGATGGCCAGTCGATCACGGCGGGCGGCGAGGTAGAAGTGAAGGCCGCCGACAACATGCATGTTACGGCCGGCGCATTGGCGGCCTCGGCCTCCATTGCCGTCGCGTTTGGCCCGGCGGTGGCGATCGCCGTTTCCGCGGCGTTGGCGGAAAATGCCCTGGCGGGCGTGACGCGAGCCCGAATCGGCAAGAGCCGGGTGCGGGCCCTCGGCGGGCAGGTCAACGTGGATGCGACGTCCACCTCGGTGGTCGAGGCGACGCCGGATGCCTACGCGATCGCTGGCGCGATCAGCCTGTCAAGCATCAGCGCGGCTGGGGCGGGCGCCGGGGCGAGTGCCACGAACACCGTGACGCGAACGATCGAGGCGGCGATCGATGATGGGTCGGACGTCACCGCCTCGACGGTCGTGACGGTCGAGGCGCATGACAACTCGGACGCCGTCGCGAGCGTCGATTCGGTCGCCCTTTCGCTCGGATTGGTCGGCGCGTCGATCGGCGTAGGCCTGGCCACGAATACGATGGCTGCGGCCACGGTGGCGCATGTCTCGGACAGCGCGGTGACGGCCGAGGGCGGGGCGATCCGCATCGCGGCCGACGCAACCCAGGACGTGGCGGCCGATGCGTCCGTGGTCGCGATCACGGCGGCTCTGGGATTGGCGGGCGCCGGCGGGCACGCGGTGACCGACCTCGATTCGACGGTCGAGGCCTTCGCCCACAACGCTGCGCTCACGGCCAGTGGCAACCTGTTCATCGATGCCGACAGCACCCACACGGCTCGGGCGAATACCTTCGGGCTGGGGACGGCACTCGGCTTTGCCGTCTCGATGATGATCAGCGAAGCTTCGGTCGGCGGGGCGACGCGCGCCTTTCTCGATGGAACGACCACGATCACGGCGGACTCGGCGGTGCAGATTACCGCCGACAGCACGGCTTCGGCCCTGCCGGATGCCACGTCCATTTCGGTCGGCCTGATCAATGACGCCGTCGCCGAGTTGGACGCGAGCGTCGATCGCGTCACCGAGGCCTACGTTGGCGCGCGGGCCGCGACCGTGCCGGACGCGCCGACATCTTTGATAATCGGGGGGCTGGATCTGCTGATCGCGGCCACTTCCACCTATACGGCCGACGCGTCCCCCGTGGGGCTGTCCTTCGGGCTGCTGGGCGCGAACGCGACGACACGCTCCGCGGCGGACATCGCGGGCACGACGCGCGCCTACGTCGGCGAAAACTCGGACGTCGCCGCGAGTCGTTTGGACGTGCAAGCCACCAGCAGTGAGACGGCGACGGCGGACAACGTCACGGCCGCCATCGGCGGAGTCGTGGCTGCCAGCGAGGCCACCTCGCGGGCCGCCGTGGCCAGCGCCGTCGAAGCCTTCATCGGCGCGGTCGGTAGCCAACAGGCGGCGGACGTCGGCACTGCGATCGATGTCGGAACCAACGCGGTCACGGTGGTTGCCGACAGCAAGATGAGCGCCGTCGCGGACATTTCGGCAGTCACGGGCAGCGGAATTCTCAGCGTCGGCATCTACCAGCCGACGGCCACGGTCAGCGGCGCGACGTCCGCCTATGTGCGCGACGGCGTCGCCCTGCAAGCGGGCACGCTCGATGTCAGCGCGGGTCGATTGGGCGGCAGCGACCGCGTGGTGAACAAGGCCGAGGCCAAGGCATCCACGATCGGAATCTCGCTGGGCGGTGTCGGCCAGAACCTCGAGGCGGTCGCGCAAACGACCGGTGTGATCGAGGCCTATCTGGGCGCCCCCGACGTCGTCCTCGCGGGGGGCCGACCGGGCGCAGTCATCGCCGTGACCGGCGGCAGCAACACGCTGCGCATTTCGGCGCGCGGCGACATCGACGCGATCGCCCGAACCGAAGGCGGCGCGGGGGCGCTGGGCGTCACCGCGGGCATCTACAAGCCGACCGCGACCGCGGGCGGCGACACGCGGGCCTTTGTGGGCGGCGGCGCCGACCTGCGGACGGCGAACGTCAAGCTGACCGCGGACGCAGACGCGCTGGCGGACGCCAAGCTGTCCAACGTGTCCGTCGCGGGGCTGGCCGAGGTCGCGGGCATCTCGCCCACGGCTACGACCACCAACAACGTCGAAGCCTATGTTGGGCGGAACGCGGACGCATCGCAGGACTCGCTGATCGAGATCGATGTTCGGAACATCGACGGCAGCGGGCGCGGCGCGATCGACGCCGTGGCCACGGGACGAACCGTCGCCCAGGCCGAGTCGACCGGCCTCGACATCGCGGGGCTGGTCGGCGTTTCGGTCACCGAGGCGGTCGCGGTGATGGCGGGCAAGACCCGTGCCTACGTCGGCAAAGCGACGCACCTGACGGCGGGCGCCGTGAACCTCGCGGCATCCGAAGCCACCGCGCAGGCCAACGCGACGGTCAGCGATGGCAGCGGAGCCGGCATCGCGGACGTGAACGTGCTGCAGGCCAGGGCCACGGCGAGCCGAATCACGGAGACTTTCGTGGGCCAGCGTTCGATCGTCGACCTCGGCGGCGCCGCGCTGACCGCCGCCGCGATGACCGATACCGGCAAGGCGCTGGCGGACGCGGAAGTCAACGCCGTCTCCGCCGCGGGAATCGCATCGATCAATACGCTGAAAACGACGGCGACCGTCGGTGACGGCTCGGATCCGTCCTCGGCGACGCGGGCCTACATCGACGACGGGGCCGAGGTCACCGCGGGCGATGTCCAACTGAACGCGACGGCGAAGATCGACGTCGCGGCCAACGTGAGCAGCACAGGGGTAGGCGGCATCGCAGAGATCACGACGACCGAGATCAACGCCAAGTCCGCGCACCATACGGCGGCGTACGTGGGTGACGCGGTGACGTTGCGGCTCAGCGGCAGCCTGCAGGCTGTCGCCGACGCCACCGCGACCGCCTCGCCGCTGTCCAACACACTGGGGGTGGCCGGTGGCGTCTCCTTCGGGAAAACGACCATCACGACGGAAATCGGCAGCGATACGTCCGCCTGGATCGGCAAGGGCAGCGCCGATGTCCAGCATCCAAGCTCGATCACCGCAACCTCGATCCGGCTGTTGGCACAGGCGCACCACACGGCCTCGGCCGCCTCGACCGGCGGCGGCGGGGCGTTGTTGGCGCGAATCACGAGTCTCGACGCCCAGGCCAAGGATACGGGCAGCGTCAACGTGCGGATCGGCGCGGCCAAGGGCGACGGAACCCCGACCGGCACGACCATCGTCACTACCGTGGGGGGGATCGACGCCGATGCAGACCTCGTCTCCGACGTGTCTTCGACGTCTCGGGCGACGGGCTTCGGCCTCGCCGCGGCCGGCGATGTGACTTCGACGGCACGCAACGAGTCGAGCGCCAACGCCCGGATCGGCGATGATCTGGACGTGAGCTCCGCCGGCTTCTTCGACATGCAGGCCAGCCTGATCGGCAAGGCGGTGGGCGCGGCCACGGGCACGAACGGCGGCGGGGTGGCGGTCGGCACTTCCAAGGCGATCGTAGACTTCAACGCGACCGTCGACTTCAGCACCGGCGCGGGCGGCCGGATCGCGGCGCGGGACAGCGTGAATCTGACGGCACTCCTGAACCACACGGGTTCGCGCTTCCTGCGGGCCGAGGCGGACGAGCGGGGCGCGATCGGATCGGCCAACAACGTCGACGGCGGCCTGGTGGCCGTGGACAAGGCGAAAATCGATGTCGACGCGAACTCGTCGCTGACCTTGACCGTCGCTCGCGGTCTCTCGCTCACCTCGCAGCAGGGCGACGTCAACATCTCCGCCCGCCATGCGAACGAGGCCTTTGCCGCCGCGTCTACGGACAGCGGCGGGGTCGTCCGCGTGTCGTCGGCGACGGTGGCGGCCAGCGCCAACGGCGCCACGACCGTCAAGTTCGAAGGCGACGTGGACAACGGCTCGAACGCCGCGGCCCAGAACATCAACGTCGACGCTCTGGCGATCGCGGCGACCTCGTCGGCCATGTCATCCAACGGTGGTGGATTGGCCAACTTTTCGTCCGGCAGCGCGACTTCGGATACGACACACACACTCTGCACGACCTTCGCGGGGCCGGGCAGCGTCATGCGCGTCGGCGGCAACATCATCGGCACGGCGAACCTGATCACCGACGCCGACTCGGCGGGTCGTTCCAGCGGCGGGGGCGCGATCAGCGATAGCCGTGTGAAGACCGCGGCGACGGCGAATGGCACGGTGGACTTTGTCGTGGGAGACTCCGCCCGGA
Organism: Candidatus Anammoximicrobium sp.; assembly: GCA_032229885.1. Lineage (GTDB taxonomy): Bacteria > Planctomycetota > Planctomycetia > Pirellulales > Pirellulaceae > Anammoximicrobium. The sequence continues at coordinate 18,696 of JAVYAJ010000317.1, forward strand.
TCGAGGCCGCGGGGGACGTGATTCTGACCGCCCAACACGGCGGCGAGGGCGTAGATATCTCGGACGGCACGATCGTCGGATCCAAGGCCAACGACCCGACCGGCCCCTCGCCGGCCGCCGGCAACTATGTGGATTTCGGCGCGCCGCATCGGTTGAGCGACGGGTCGGTGATCACCTTTACCGGGTCGAACCAAGGCGGATTGAAACAGGACAAACAGTATTCCGCGATCGTGCGGGACACCAATACGATCTACCTCGGCTCGAAGTTCGGCAGCAGCCAGGTCGACCCGACGCGCGACGAAATCACGATTCCCAACCATTCGTTCGAGGATGGTGATCGGGTCCGCTATTACTCGAACGCCAGCGACGTCATCGACGGCCTGGCGAACGGGGCCATGTACCAGGTCAAGGTGATCGACCAGAACACGATCAAGCTGCAGACCGTGGGGTTTGTCGAGGTCGCGGACAGCTTTTCGCGAAGTGATGTTTCGAGCAATGCCATCGGTGGCGCCAACCCATTCGCGAACGGCGATGTCGTCACCTATCGGCCAGCCGAAGCGCGCGAGTTCGTATCCTCGTTCGTCGACGCCGCGATAAACACGGATCCCGAGAATTTCTCCACGAGCGAAGACACCGCGAACACCGGCCGGATCTACCTCCCCAGCCACGGCTTCAGCAACGGCCAGCCCGTGATCTACCACGCCACGGGCACGCCGACCATCAGCCTGAACGGCGGCGGGAATCTGGTCGATGGCGCGACCTATTACGTGGTCAACGGCGGCGCCTATAACGGAAATCTCGGTGCGGCCTATGGCGTCGATTCGAACTACATTCGACTGGCGCGGACCTTTGCCGATACGCAGGGATATATCGACGACAAGGGCACATCGGACGAAGCGGACGACGTCTACGTCCCCCCCAAGATTCTCGACCTGGCTTATGACGACGACGCCAGCTCGCAGAGCGTCCGGCACTCGCTTCTGGGGGTTGGAGAACAAGCGATCGGCGGACTTACGCCCGGTCGGTCCTATTACGTAGTGCAGCGGACCGCGACGAGCTATCAGTTGGCGAACAGCCCCGACGGGACGCCGGTGTCGCTGACGCTGGACGGAAACACGGGCGCTGGCACGCACCGTTTCGTGAAAGAGGCGATCGACCTCGGCGACTCGGGCCCCAGCGGCAACCAGGTGCTGGTGGTCGATATCACCAGCGACGCCATCTCGGGCGCGTTCGACGGGATCGGAGGCGCGGCCGGGTTCAGCACGCCGTCCTCGGCGGACGGCACCGTCAACAGCTCGGCGGGCGGGGGCAGCGGGGGCATTTTCAACAACGAGGGTGCAGACACGAGCGCCGCTCACACCGTCGCCACGAACATGACGGTGACCGGAGGCGCCCATATCCGGGGCGCCAACGTGACGCTCGCGACCGAGAGCCGGATGGCGGCGGTGGCCAACGCGGATGGCGGTGGTGGTGGCGGGATCTCGCTGGACGAAGCCGACGCGACGGCCGCGGGGACAAACACCAGTACGATTTCGGTCGGGGCCGGCGCGCAGATCGAGGCGGTGAACGATTTGACGGTCGCCGCCAATCTCACCTCGTACGTCGCCTCGGATGGCGAGAGCAGCGGCTACGGCGTCGGCTCGGGCGCCTCGGGCGATGCCCGTTCCGACTTGCGTTTCGGCGTCCAGCAGACGATCGATGGCAATCTGCAGGCCGGCCGCGCCCTGAACATCGCGAATCGCACCGACAGCAATGCGGATGCGAACGCCGAGGCTTATGGCGGCGGCTTGGGCGTCAGCACCGGCGTTTCCGCGACGGCGATCATCGCCGCGGCGAGCGGTTTCGCCGGCGCCCAGGTGAGCGTAGGCGACGACGCCGACCTGAACGCCCGCTCGGTGGCGATCACTTCGGATGTCGTCCGGCAACGCGCCAATGCAGGCACGAACACGACCGCGGGCGGCGCGGGCGGGGCGGCCAATGCGTACTCGACGGCCACGATCGGCAGCGATAACAAAGTGGTGCTCGAAGACGGCGCCCATGTGGTGGGGAGCGATTCGATCCTCGTCCAAGCGCGCTATTCCCAAACCGACAACCGGGCGAACGCCAAGTCGCGGCTGTATGCCATCGGTGGCTCGACACGAGCGAACGCCACCGCCGAGATTGCCAATCGCAGCAAAGTCGAGGGGCACTGGGAAGCGGTTCTGGAGACCAAGCGTTTAGACGTCGACGCGTTGGACTACAACGTCAACAACTCGCGCAACCGAGACCCGGGCGGGGCCTATATCGGTCCGGCGCACCGAGGCGGTGATTTCGCCAACGAACTGGTCCGCGACATCTTCTGGGAGTCGCACGTCATCTTTTTGGGCCCGCCCAACCCGGAACTCGTGATCGGCGCGGACGGACGGATCGAGGCGATCAACAACGTCGACGTGCTGGGAATCGACGGCGAGACCGTCGGGACCGATCTCTCGGGCTTGAGCGAGATCAACGTGGCCGACCTGGTCTACGGCAACGCCGGCGTTGCCGAGTTCTCGGCCAACAACATCTCGGGATCGCCCAGCCGGATTTGGGGCAACCATGCGTTGTTCGAGGTCCGTCGCGCGTGGGATTCCGTCAAGCTGATCAATAAATCGGATCGCGATCTGCGCATCAACCTGATCGATCCGATCGCTCCTTTCGGAACGGCGGATGCAGCGACGGTCGACGTGCGGCTGAACACCATTTACGACGCCAGTCCAGAGACGACGGATAATCAATCCCTGAATCCGAATGTGGCGGGGAACACGTTCGAGTTCGACATTCTCAACCGGTTTCCGCGCACGGTCATCGAAATTCGTCAGCAACCGCCGGGGCCGGCGGAACGGCAGCTCGTCTTGGACGGCCGGATCGAAAATCCGATCGGGGTGACGCTGCTCGAGAACGAGCGCGGCAATATCGGCACCGGCCTCGATGCCGAGGCCGAAGTGATCCGCACCAACGAGTTCTACGTCAACGCGGACAGCGGCGACGTCGGTTACACGCCTCTGGCCGGGACGGTGGACGACGACACCGGCCGGCGGCCGCTGACGGTGGAACTGGTCCGCTTTCGCGGCATCGACGGCGCCCCGCCCAACAACCCAACAGATGCGCTCTATGCGCTGGTGGTCAAGGACGACGACGGCAATGACGTGATCCTGAACGTCGATCGGGTCCTGTCCAACCGGCTCTACGCGCCGCGCGTCCAGATCGATGCGGCCCAGGATGTCGCGCTCGACCTGTCCGCGTTCGATCGAGCCGAGGCGACCTTGGGCGGCGCCGTGAACATCGTCATCGACCGGATCACGGCCGGAGATGATGTCGATATCGTGGTCAACGATACCCGCCAAGGCAACGACACCGCGGAGCAGGCTGGCGGAATCCGCGTCAACCTCTACACTCCGCCCAGCAACACGCCGATTCCCTCGACCTCGGGCAACCCGCAGAGCGGATCCTATCTCGCGCACTTCCGACCGGACAAGACGCCGCCGGATTACGCCAATATCCTGCGGGCCTTCCGCGCCTCGACGTACATCGAGGTCGACTCGCAATACACCTTTAGCCAGGTCCGGGCGGGCGACGACATCGACATCGGCCACGTGAACGGCGATGCACTGGGCGGCGAGCCACGCCACTATGCCACGACCAGCATCGGCGGAACGCCCTATGGCGCGTCGATCGCGATGGATCCGACCCCCGCGACGGTCATCGACTTGGTGGTCAACACCGACGCGGCGTGGGCCGGCGGCAGTCCTAGCCCCGATGGGATTGCGCAGATCTTCCTGACGACCAACGGCCAGATCCTCGTCACCGAACTGGTCGGCGACATGCTGGTCGGCCATATCCATTCGACGGCGGGCGACGTCGAGCTGGTCTCGCCAGAGCGTATCTTGGATGCTGACAAGATGCCGACCGTCGACGTCACGGGCCGGAACATCACGCTGACCGCGGGCACGGGCGGGTTGGTCGGAGGGATCGGCGTGCCGGACGTGCCCCATCCGAACAACCCGAACCCAGCCGACCCGGGGAATCTCGGCGGATTCCTGGAGATCAACGTCGACCGCAATGCGCTCGGCGGCCTATTGGCGGCGCACGACATCGCCGGCTCGGATACGGCGGGCATTTTCCTGGACGAACTGCTCGGCGATATGCCGGTCGGCCGCGTCGAGTCGGTCGCGGACGTCTCGTTGCGGACCGTCGATGGCTCGATCCTGGACGCCAACGCGGGCGGCGCGGGCGATGCGGCGGCAGACGTGCTCGGGCGCTCGATCGCCATCGACGCCAACGGCGTGGGGCGCAGCATCGGGGATCCGTCGAGTGGCAAGGATCTCGACTTGGACTCGTCGCGCGGCGCGGACGGCGAGGTGGCCTTGGAAGCCACCGGTCATATCTACGTGACGGAGGCGGACGCCTATCTGCGGCTGCTGCTGGCCCATGCCTCGACCGGCGACATTCGCATCACAGTCCGGGAAACGGCCCTCGGTACGGACGAAGATCTGGAACTGGTGGGCGCGGGCAACGCGCGATTCGCCGAGAGCAACACGCGCCTGCCCGGACAGGATCCCGATGCGCCCCGCGTTGTTTCGCATGGTTTGATCCTGGCGGAAGCGGGCTGGGTCCTGCTGCGAGTGGGCGATGGCGTCAGGCTCGACGCCAACAGCGCCATCGTGGCCGCCCAGACGATCGACATCTACGGCGATTATGGCAACGCCGACCCGGGCTATGGCACAACCATGATCCTGCGCGGCCAGATCATCGCCGGCGCGGTTGTCACCCCGGGCGATCCACTAGGCAGCTTTGCCGCCGACACCGACAGCGGCGCGTACCAGACCAACATCTGGGGCCATCACGACGCCGATACGTTCCAGTTTGGCGATCCGAGCGGAGCGGCCGGCGGCACGAACTGGGGCTCGGCGGGCTACATCTATCTCGGTTCGAATACCCGCGTACATGGCAACGAGGATCTGAACTCTGCCGACGATGACGGCGAAGATCGCCTGGTGGTGTACTACCTGCAGGACATGGCGGTCGCCGTCCACACGCTGACGCTGGACGGCCAGGCGGATACGGACCGCTATGAGGTCTACGCCACCGGCAGTCAGGCCGCCCCGCGGGAATACATCATCAACGTGCTCGATACGGGCGCCCCGGACGATGGCGCAGACACGCTGAGCATCTACGGAGCTGACAGCGCGGCGAACGGCCCGGACGACCCGACGGACGATATCTTCCTGCTGCGGCGGATGCAGTTCATTCCTCATGAAAGGGCCGAGCGGCCGGCGCTGGTTGCCGTGCTGCACGGGACGCTCGACCAGGCTCGTGCGTCGGATCCCGACCACGATCCGTCCGTCCGCCCGCAACAAGTCCAGCGGATCCAGTACGACGCCCACATCAACGGCCGCCTCGAAGTCTTTGGGCTGGGGGGGCGAGACTATTTTGTGGTCGACGACAACAGCGCGATCACCACGTTGGACGGCGGCGCTGGCTACGACACGTTCCAGATCGGTCAGGTGTTCGGCCCGTTGGTGGATCCCGACGGTCGGATCGCGTTCGACCTGAACGCCGCTCCGTACGACGACTTCTCGGCGTGGATGATCCGCACGACGCGCGGGTTCTTGAGCCCCGGGCCGACGTTCCCGTTGACCGCCCAAGGTGGCTCGGGCGACGATGCGTTCATCGTGTACAGCAATCACGCGCCGTTGCGGCTCGAGGGCGACGCCGGGAACGACGAGTTCGCCGTCCGCTCGTTCGCCCTGGCCGACGAGTTCGGCGCGCCGTTGATCGCTCGATCCACCACCGATCGCGTCGACATCCTACCGGGCGAGGGCGACGACGTCGTCGAGTACAACGTCAACGCGCCGGTCTCGATCGACGGCGGCGCCGGCTTCGACAAAGTGGTCGTGCTGGGCACCGAGTTCGAAGACGATTTCGTGATCTCCGAGAAGGGCGTCTTCGGCAGCGGTGTAAACGTCCAGTTCGCGAATGTCGAAGTAGTCGAGGTCGACGGGCTCGAAGGCGACGACGAGTTCTTCGTCATCGGCACGCCGTTCGGCACGGCCACGCGAATCATCGGCGGGCTGGGCAGCGACAGCTTCAACATCATGGGCGACGTCACCGAACCGATCGTCTCGCTCGACTTGGAGGGTCGCAGCGGCGTGATCAGCCACCGGATCCAGTCGGCCGACGAAGAATACAACGGATTGCTGGCCCCCGGCGTCGGCCTGAACATCGCCGACCCGGTGCACGGCAAGGTCGTCATCGACGAGTCGGGCGGATCAACCACGGTTCGCGAGGGTGGCCCGACCGATCAGGACGCGTACACCGTACGCCTGGCCAGCCCGCCCGCGGCGGTCGTCTACGTGACCGTCTCGGCCGCCCGTTCCTCCTCCGACGAGGCCAGCGCCGGCGGCGATTCCATCTGGCTCCGCACCGTCGACGATCCGACCGACTTCCGCCGCCCCGTACTGGTCGACGGCGTGGCCGAGCTGCGCCCGATCCGCGCCGTCGTGCTGCGTTTCGACGCCATCAACTGGGACGTGCCGCAGACGGTGTTCGTCAAGGCGGCGGATGACGGGCTGTCCGAAGGCGAACGGGTCGTCGTCATCAGCCACAGCACGTACAGCGCCGATGCGGCGTTCGACGCGGCGGCGGTGCGCAACGTCGAGGTCAAGATTCTGGACGACGATCAACCGGACGTGCTGTTGCTGCCGACCGACGGCCGCACGCGAGTCCTGGAAGGCGATCTGACGACGGTTCCCACTCAGGGGATCGCCGATACGTACGATATCGTGCTGAGCAAGGCGCCGGCGGGAACCGTCACCGTCGCCCTGACGTTCGATGCCCAACAGTTGATCCTGACCAGCGCGGATGCGCTGGGCCGCTTTGACCCCGTCGCCGGTACGGTGACGTTCGATGCCTCGAACTGGGATCAGCCGGTGACGATCACCGTGGCCGCCGTCCGTGATTCCTTGCGCGAGGATCCGCGGAACACGGTCATTCGCCACACCGTCAGCAGCACCGATCCGACATTCATCGTGCCCGATCGGCTGTTGGACGTCGAGGTTCTGGACGACAGTACGGCGGGCGTCGTGGTCGTCGAAAGCGACGGGGTGACGCAGCTCGTCGACGGCGACCTCGCGGGCGACTCGTATTCGCTCCGCTTGACCAAAGCGCCGACGGCGCCGGTCACGATCAGTCTGCTGAACGATGGCCAGACGCGGTTCAGCAGCGCGGATCCGCGGTTCCAGGCGGCGGTTGGCGACGAGCCGCCGTACGTCACGTTCACGCCGACGGATTGGTATATTCCGGTGGTGATTCAGGTCGTCGCGAACCCGGCGTACGTGCCCGACGGCGGTTCGCAGACGCTCAAGCGTTTCCCTGTCCAGCCGCACTTGTTGGGCAGCCTGCGCGGACCGTTGGAGATCGACGGCGGCCCGCGGGGATCACGGGCGTTGACGACAGCCGTGATCCTGCCCGGCGAACGGAATGCGCCGTTTCTGGGAATCGGGGCGCAGCCGCCCGAGGAACTGCAGATCGACGTGTTGAATGTCTGCGACGATTCGAGCGGCCAGGACCAGGTGGGCACGTTGACCGCGGTCAACCTGTCCGGCTTCGGCATGGCGGCGGACCTCGTGTTCCCCGGGACCACCGCGTTCGGCGAGCCGAACGTGTTTCCGGGCGGCATCACGTACGGCAAGATCGTCCCAGCGACCGGCCAGCCGCGGACCAACATCGAGGTGCTGAACATCCTGCTCGGCACGGGCAACGATACGCTGACGATCGAGAGCACCTTGCGGACGGAAGCGGTTCACGGCGGTTTGACGGTGATCCACGGAGGCGGGAACCGCTATCTGACGGACGCGGCCGGCAACTATGTCGACAGGGCCGGCCATGTTGTGGACGCAAGCGACAAGGTAATCGGCGGTGACACGTTGATTGTCCACGGCGGTGGCGGGCCCCAATCGCCGTTGATCCTGTTCGGCGACACGAGCGAAGATGGTCGCTGGTACGCCGGCGACCCTGCCGCGGCCTCCGAAGCCATCTTCGGCGATCGACCGTTCCCCGGCCCGCTGAACGAGACGCATTTCGAATTCCCCTTGGCCAATCCGTTTCAGCACGACGGAGACGATGTCATTATCGCGTGCGGTGTCCACTACCCGGCGGGCGCCCCCGTCGGGATCGTGGCGTCGGGCGGCCCCGGCAACGATTGGATTTGTGGCACCTCGGCCGGCGACCACCTGTTTGGAGCCGCGGGGGACGACACGATCCTCGGCCAGGGCGGCCAGGATCACATCTACGGCGACTCGCATTTCAACATCGACGTGTTCACCCGCGAGCTGACCGTCGTGACCACGGGCCCCGCGGGGCGGGATACGCTGTTCGGCGATGGCGGCGACGGCATCGATGAAGGCGACGGCGCCAATGACATCGTGTTTGGCGATCACGGGATCATTATCCAGACCCCGGACACGTTGCGAATTCTGACGACCGGCGAGGTGATCTGCGCCGAGACGACCAACCCCAATGTCGGCGACAGCGACGTCATCTTCGGCGGCGACGGCGACGACGTCCTGTTCGGCGGGCTCGGCTCGGACTACATCGGCCTGGATCGCAGCCTGGTCCGATTGCAGCCCGAGGCGGGACGGGACTATATCCTGGGCGACCATGGGCTCGCCCGGTTCGACCCGACGGGCGGCGTCAACCGGTTGGTGCGTATCGAGTCGACCGATCCGCTGCTCGGCAATGCGGACTGGATCGACGCCGGCGAGGACGAGGACGTCGTGTTCGGCGGCACGGGCGGGGATTTCCTCTGGGGCGGCGACGGTCACGATATCCTGCTGGGCGATCACGGGCTGTTCGATTGGGCCCTTCCGCCCGCGCAGAACTTTGTGTCGATCTTCATCGGTCCGAACCAGGGAGCGGGCGACGACACGATCCACGGGGGCGACGGCGACGACTTCATCCTCGGCCAGCAGGGAGCGGATACGCTGTACGGCGACGCGGGTGAAGACGATATCACCGGCGGCCACAACGTCCTGTTCGGCGACGACACGGGCGACTGGATCGACGGCGGCGCCGATGCGGACGTCGTGCTGGGCGACAACGGCGCCATCACGCGCGACGTGATCGGCATGTTCCCGCCCGTGTGGGAACGCTATCCCGGTCCGTTCCCGGACGTGATTCGCCATGTCCAGCGATTCGACGACGTGGATCTGGTCGCCGGCGACGACGTGATCTACGGCAGCGGCGGCCAGGACATCTTGCATGGCCAGCGCGGCGATGATTGGCTGGACGGCGGCGACGACGATGACGAACTGATGGGCGAGTTGGGTGACGACACCTTGTGGGGCGGCGCCGGCAACGACATCCTGATCGCCGACGTGGGCTACGTGTACCGCGCGATCAACGCCGACGGGACTGCGCGATTGAACACCAACGGCAGCCACCATCGCGACGTGTACCTCGAAGAAGTGGGGATGCTGATCGGGCAAGTCCCACTGGCGGTCACGCCGCTGCGGACGTCCGAACCGCAACTGGCGGAACTGCTCGTGCGCAGCGACCTGCTGCTGTTGTCCGGCGGGTACGAGGCGGACGGAAGCCGACGGCGTCAGCCGGGCACTCAGGCCTGGGACACCGCGCTGCTGGCCGTCGACTTGGCGCCGGCCAACAACGATGTGTTGGACGGCGGCGACGGCGAAGACGTGCTGTTCGGCCAACGCGGCAACGATACGCTGGCCGGTGGCGCCGGCAACGACACGATCTTCGGCGATTCGGCCACGAACCTCACGCCCATCCTGACCGACTTGCCGCACGTCCTGAACGGCGTGCGACTGATCGCGATCGCCCCCGGCATAACCAACCCCGTGGCGCTCGAGCCATTCGGAACCGCCAGTCTGTTGCCCATTACACTGCGGCCGGAGGTTCTGGGGTTGAACCAGCCGTACTTCGACGATTTTACGGCCGCGAACGTCTTGCCCGAAATGTTGCCGGACATGACGCCCGCCATGGTTCGCGAGTTCGGCCTGGTGCAGTCCGTGCAGCGAACCGGCGACGGCCCGCTGCAGGTGCTGGCCGCGATCGTGCCCGATGTCGTCGCGCAGGCCGATGTGCTGTCGGGCAGCGACACGATCGACGGGGGGGCCGGGGATGATCTGCTGGTCGGCGATCACGGGACGATATATTCGCCGGTGGTCAGCGGCCTGGCGGAACTGGACGCGGCCGCCCTGAACGCCCAGGACGCCTTGACGCTGGCCTTGCACAGCCTGCGGACCCTAGGGATCGACTACGACCACCTTCGGCACGATCGGCTGGGAGTGTCCGAGCCGCATGACCTCGTATACGGCGCCGACCAGATCGACGGCGGCGCGGGCAACGACATCGTGATCGGCGACGAGGGACTGGTCATCGCGTCGTTCCTGACGGGCCTGCCGGTGGCCGAGTCGCAGTTTGTCGAGGCCGCGTTGCAGATGCAGGCCAGGCTGTCCGATCTTCGACAAGCGGCATTGGACCTGGATAGCGTGGTGTTCGAAGCCCACAGCCGAGTGCTGACCCAATGGCTGGCCGGCGGGTCCGAGCCGGAACCGCGCGTCGACCACGACCACCACCGCTTGCTGGTAGGCAACGACACGCTGGCCGGCGGCGACGGCGACGACCTGGTGATCGGCGATCAGGGAACGCTTGTCACGCCGTTGGTGACGGGCGTGACGTTCGATCTGCTGCCGCTCGGGCTGCCGCTGACCGAGGCTACGTGGACGGCGGCCCAGGCGGCGTTGTCCCAGCAAGCGGCGGCGCGGGCCGCCGAACTGGCAGCCCATGCCCAACAGGATCGAGACCTGGGGTCGTTGATCATCGCCCCGACCGATCTGGCGCGGATGGTCTGGGACTACGATTTCGCGTTGGTCATCGGCAACGACACAATTCACGGCGACGCGGATGACGATGTGCTGGTCGGCGACTTCGGTCTGCTTGTCGTACCCGTGGCCGCGTTGGCGCCGTCCAGCACCGACGCCGTCCGCCAGTTAGGCTACGATGCGCGGACGCTGGTGCTCGACGTCGCCGCGTTCCTCGCGCGGCGGCATCACACGTACAACGACAACGCCTTGGACGCTCGTTACGACCATCCGCACTACGCGCATCGCGGCGGCGCGGCCCAGGCGGTCTCGCTGCAGGCCGGCAACGACACGCTGTACGGCGACGACGGCGACGATTACCTGTTGGGCGACGCTCTGGCGTTGGTCGCCACGTTCCTGGCGGATCGCCCGGACGAGCCCTTCCTCCAGCCGGACCCGGAAGCCCTGCGCGGTTACCTGTGGCGCGAGCAGTGGGAGCTGGCGAACCACTATTACTATGCCGGCCATGGCTCGCAGATCAGCGAGGACGTGCTCTGGGGAGGCGATGGGAACGACCGGCTGTACGGCCAGCATCGCAACGACCAGGTGTATGGCGAGGACGGGGACGACTTGGTCTATGGGGGCGACGGCGAGGCCGACATCGTGGACGGCGGCCCGGGCGTGAACGATGTCCGCGTTCGCGGCGACGACTGGCCGAACCTGGGAGAATTGACCGCATTGCAGAGTCGGACTTACTTCGTCGTGGCCGGCGCTGTCGGGAACGAGCTGCAGCGCATGGCCGCGTCGCCGCTCCCGCTGACCGTGACGCTCAGCCAGGCGGCCGGTCAAGCCGACCCCGCGGCGACGGGACCGATTCGTTTTACGGCCGTGTTCAGCGCTGCCGTGACGGACTTTACGACCGCGGACGTGCTGGTCGGAGGGACCGCCCCCGGCGCGGTGGTCAAACACGTCGCCGCGCTCGATAGCGACGGGAGGATTTTCGAGATCGTCATTGGCGGCATGACCGGCCGCGGGTCGGTCGTCGTCACGATCCCCGCTGGCGTCGTCTCGAGCATCAACGGTCAGGGGAATCTCGCGTCCTTCAGCCTGGACAACGAGGTGGCGTACGTGCCGCCTCAGTGGCAATTCGACTTCGGCACGAGCGTTTCCCCGGTCGAACCGGGCTACACTCGAGTGACTCCGGCCACCGTGTACACGGACGCCGCCGGCTTTGGCTGGACCGCCGGACAGATCAGCAGCGTCGACCGAGGCGTTGGCTCGGCGCTGCAGCGGGATCTGAACCTGACCAAGGATGGGACATTCGAAGTCGCTGTCCCGCCGGGCTACTACGCCGTCAAGCTGTGGCTGGGCGATCTGGGCAACGCGGCGCACGATCAGGTGTCCGTGTTCATCGAAGATCGACCGTTCGGCGAGAATCTGCAGACCGGTCCGCAGACGATGCGCGTGCTGGATTACGGGGCGAACTACGAGCTGTTCGTGTCCGACGGCAAGCTGACGATCCGCTTCAAGGACTTGGGCGGCAGCGATCCGCTGGCAGCGATCGCCGGGCTGGCCGTCACGGCGCTGACGCCCGCGGCGTGGCCGTCGGCCGACGTGAACCGCGACGGTGCGGTCACTCCGCTCGATGCTCTGCAGGTGATCAACTTCTTGAATCTCCACGGCCCCAGCAGCACAGCGCTGGCGGGCGTCGACGACGCGTTCTACGACGTGAACCGAGACGGTTGGATCACGCCGCTCGACGTGCTATTGGTGATCGCCGAGTTGAATGCCGCTGCGCAGCTTTCCGGCGAGGGTGAGGGCGACGTCAGCCCGTCGATGCCGCCCGTTCCCCTGACCATTCCGAACGCCGCAATAGGGCCGAGCGAGCCCGCGATCGTCCGGGCTTTTGACGCCGGCGATGGCGACACGGTTTCGGTGCTCGACGCGCTGGCCGAAGCCAACGCCCGCCAGGCGATGGCGCTGGCCGCGAGCCAACCCGACAACGCGCACTCGCGGCTGACCAGACGGATGATCGACTCGCACGACGCCGTGTTCGGACGCTGGGACGACGAATTGGATCTCGATTCGATCTGGGGTGCGCGGGACGCTGAGGCCGGCGATTACGTCGGCGCAGCCTTGCTAGGCGCCGGCCACAAGACATGACGCGGGTCCTGGACACGGCAGACAGGCGACGCACAGCGTCCGCCCGCGCCGTCTCGTGGCGACGGCGCGCTGCCCAAGAACAGGGTGCGGGCCACCCGTCGGGCCGCGTTGACCTGGCCGAAGCGAGGCTCGCGGTTCTCCAGCTCGGCCGCCTCCGCCCGCTCGCCGTCGATGTCCCGTTCGATCACCGGATCCCAGCCCGCCGACAGATAATACGTCAGCTCGTTCCGGGCGCCGCCGTCGTACAGCGGCAGGCTGCCGGGCAGGATCATCAGGTCCTTGTTGTCGTCCTTCCACAGCCGGAAGATCACTTTGGCCATCAGCTTCAGAACGCCCCGCATCCGCTGGAATCCGTCGATGGTCGCCCAGTCTTCGTGCAGCCGGTCGAACACTTCGGGATGGATCGGATAGGCCTGCGCCAGGCGGTCGTAGTACCGCCCTTCCTGCGGCTCGCTCGGCAGCTTTGCCCCTTTGGCGACGTAGGCGTCGGCGAACGCGCGACACACCGTGTCCCACGTCTTGCTATCCCGCACCGGTTCGAACAGCCGCCGGACGATCGCGAACGCCTCTTCCCTGGCGACCGACTTCCACAGCGCGTGGATCCGGCCGAAGGTCTTCTCCAACGCCCGCAGGGCGGCGGGCACGGCAAAGTTTAGATTCTGTCCGTCGCGTCGAGTTGCCGTCGCGATGCCTACCACGGCGCCATCGCTCGCAAGTACCGGTCCTCCGCTTGAGCCCGCGCTGAGCGGCGCCGTAGTCTGTAGCCACGTAATGTCTGTCTCACTTTCCCTGATTCCGCTGACGATGCCCTGACTCAGAGAGTTAGTCAAACCGAGCGGGCTTCCGATAACGTAAACATCGGCTCCGACGGCTGGCGTTTTTTTCTTCGATCCGCTCCTCGGTCCATTCGTCGAAGGTCAGCTGCCTTTCCTTCGTTTTCTTCCGGGGCTTGGCGATCGGTATGAAGTATTGGCTGATCCGGCGGGCGAGTTCGATCTGGTTGGTGATGCCTTGTTCGTCGAAGCGGAAGTGCCGCTGCGGCTCCTCGAACGGCGAGTTGATGACCGGGTTTTCGATGACAACTTGAGGCACGACGGCCCTACCTTTCCCCTGCGGGCCAGCTTGCGGGCCGTGAATCCCAAAATACGGACGCGCCACGCAGACCGGTTTCCGCCCTGCTGCGCCCAAAACCGCAGGACGCCTGTTGGCAGTAGCGTAACGGTCACGAGATCAAATTACAACCAAACGACGAGGCGCGTTGGACTCGTAGTTCGTATCATGCGGGCACGATGCGCACATCTTGTACAGTGGTCCGTACAGTAAACTTTCGGGTTACTGGCGACGGATACGTTAGAGCCCTAGTTCGTGTCATGCGCGCACGGTGCGCGCATGTTGTACATTGGTCTGTACAGCACACTTGTGAGTTGCTGGCACCGGACCGTGTTCGGTGGACGCGGCATTGGACGACTTTTACGTCGCACAGACGACAGAGGGCGTGTTGGCCGAAGGCCATTACCAACGTAGCCTGGGGCAACGCCCCAGGAACCAGAGACGATAGCAACCGTGTTGGCCGA
>JAVYAJ010000318.1:0-5223 GCA_032229885.1 Candidatus Anammoximicrobium sp.
ATCCTTGTGGGATTCTTCAGGTACGAGTTCGATACGCCGTGCACACGCCGGATGCCCGAGCTGGCTGCGAATGGGTCGCGGCCACGGGCCGCGTCGGACCGACATCCTCGCGGCTTGCGTGCCGATCCAAGCCGCTAGGCGCCGGTCGATTCTGCGTCGACCGTCTCGGCAACCGGAGTTTGATTCCCGGCGCGACGCGCTTGCCGATGGTCGATGAACCACTGGATTACGTAATAGAACACGGGGGTTAAAAACAGTCCGAAGATCGTGACGCCCAGCATTCCGCTGAACACCGCGGTTCCCAAGGTCCGCCGCATCTCGGCGCCGGCGCCCGTCGAGATCACCAAGGGCACCACGCCGAGAATAAAGGCGAACGACGTCATCAAGATCGGTCGCAAACGCAGGCGGCAGGCCACCACCGTGGCCTCGTGCCGCGACATTCCGGCCTCGCGTTTGGCTTTGGCGTATTCGACGATCAAGATGGCGTTCTTGCTCGCCAAACCAACGAGCACCACGAATCCGATCTGGGTAAAGATGTTGACGTCCATGTCCGCCAGGTACAGTCCGATGACCGAACACAGAATGCACATCGGCACCACCAGAATCACCGCCAGCGGCAGCGACCAGCTCTCGTACTGACCGGCGAGCACCAAAAACACCAACACGATGGCGGCGCCGAAGACAAAGGCCGTGGTGCTGCCGGCGACGATCTGCAAGTATGTCAGTTCGGTCCATTCCGTTCCCATCGACACGGGCAGGTATTCCCGACACAACGATTCGACGATGTTGATCATCTCGCTGCTACTGGTCCCCGGCAGCACGGCGCCGGTGATGGCGTTCGACGGATACAGGTTATAGCGGTTGATCACAAACGGGCCGCCGCTGTCGTCGATCTTGGCCAGCGCACCCAGCGGGACCATCTTGCCCCGCGAGTTGCGGACCTGGAACTGGCGAACTTGATCGCGCTGCATGCGGTAGGGGATGTCGGCTTGGACATTCACCTGCCACGTCCGCCCGAACAGGTTGATGTCGTTGACGTACAGCCCGCCGAGGTTCACCTGCAACGCATCGAACACCTCGGTCAACGGGACTCCGATCGCCTTGCATTTGGTCCGATCCACGTCGACATAGAGCTGAGGCGTGTTGGCGCGAAAGACGGTGAACAGATTGGCCAGTTGCTGACTGTTTCCCGCCGCCTGCATCAGCGCACTCCCCGCGTCTTGCAGGGCTTCGAAACCCTCGGCTCCGCGATCCTCGATCATGATCTTAAAGCCGCCGGTGCTCCCCAGCCCTCGGACCGGCGGGGCGCCGAGCACGGCCAACATGCCGTCCTCGACTTCGGCGTTTAGCCGCCGACGCAACTCAGCCGCGATGGCGTCGGCGCTCAGCTCAGGACTACGGCGTTTGTCGAACGGGTCGAGCACGACGAACATGTTCGCCAGGTGCGAGCCGTTGGCGCCTACGACGAACGACGACCCGACCGAACGCAGCGTATGGGCGACGCCCTTCGTGCTGCGCACGACCTCGTCGGCCTTGACCATGACGGCCTGCGTGCGCTCGAGCGAAGCGGAATCTGGAAGCTGGCATACGACGAACAGATAGCCCTGATCCTGCATCGGAATGAAACCGACCGGCATTCGTTCGAGGCCCCAGTATGTCAGATACAGCAGCCCGCCATACACGGCCAGCACCAACAGGCTGACGCGCACCAGGCGGCCGATCACCCACGAATACCAGTTGGCCGACACGGAGAACACGCCGTTGAATAGCTTGAAGAACCAACCCAACAAGACGTTCATCACCCGCGTGAACAGATCGGCTTGCTCGTGTTTGGACTTCAACAGGATCGCGCACAGCGCAGGGCTGAGCGTCAGGGCGTTGGCGGCGGAGAGAATGGTCGAAGCGGCGATCGTCAGGGCGAATTGGCGGAAGAACTGTCCCGTGATTCCGGTGAGAAAGACACACGGCAGAAATACGCACGACAGCACCAGTCCAATCGCCACCAGCGCACCGGATACCTCGTGCATGGCCTGGTAGGCCGCCTCGCGCGGCGATAGCCCCTGCTCGATGTGGTGCTCGACCGCCTCGACGACCACAATCGCATCGTCGACCACGATCCCGATGGCCAACACGAGTCCAAACAGCGACAGGTTGTTGAGGCTGAAGCCAAACACAGCCATCGCGGCAAAGGTGCCGACGATCGCCACCGGGACGGCGACCAGCGGAATGATGGCCGAACGCCAGTTCTGCAGGAAGACCAGCACGACCAGCGCCACCAGGATCACGGCATCCCGGAGGGTCTTGAACACCTCGTGAATCGATTCGGAGATGTACGGCGTCGTGTCGTAGTAGATGCCATACTCCAAGCCTTCGGGAAAACGCTGGCTGAGTTCGGCCATCTTGGCCTTGACGCGCGCGGCCGTGTCCAGGGCGTTCGAGCCGGGCAACTGAAAGACGCCAATCATGCTCGACGGCATGCCATCGACCGAGTTGGCGATGTTCTCGCTCTTGGCGCCCAGCTCGACCCGCGCCACGTCGCGGAGCCGCGTGATGTGCCCGCTTCCGTCGGTCTTGATGACGATCTCGTCGAACTGCTCGGGCTCGGTCAACCGACCCAGAGTCTTCATCGTATATTGGAAATCGAGCCCCTTGGCCGCGGGTTGCTGTCCCAGTTGACCGGCCGCGACCTGGACGTTCTGCTCGCGGAGGGCGCGGACGACGTCGCCCACGGTCATCCGCCGCGAAGCGAGCTGATCCGGGTCCAACCAGACCCGCATGCTGAAGTCCCGCTGCCCGAAGTTCATGGCGTCGCCGACCCCTTCGAGCCGCGCCAACTCGTCGCGAAGCCGGGACACCGCAAAGTTGCTCAGAAACAGTTGATCGTAACGCCCCGTCGGTGAGAACAAGTTCACGATCAGCATCAGGTCGGGAGAACGCTTGATCGTCGACACGCCGATCTGCTTGACCACGTCCGGCAACGTGGGCAGCGCCAGCGCAACGCGATTCTGCACCAGGACCTGGGCCATGTTCAAGTCGGATCCGACCTTGAACGTGACGTCGAGCTGGTACGCCCCGTCGTTGCTCGACTGGGACGACATGTACAGCATGTTTTCGACGCCGTTGACCTGCTGTTCGATCGGCGCGGCCACGGTGTCGGCCACAACCTCGGCGCTGGCCCCCGGGTAATTGCACGTGACGCGCACCGTGGGCGGTGTGATCTCGGGATATTGCGCGATGGGCAGCGAAATCACCGCCGCTGCGCCTAGCAGCGTGATGATGATCGACGGGACCGACGCCAGGATGGGACGGTCGATAAAGAAGCGAGAAAACATCGGCTGGACTCTGCTGTGGATGGCTATCGGACGAGTTCGCTAGGACGCGGAACGGCTAACGGGCGACCTCATTGCGCGTTGTCGTCGGAGATGGCATTGTCGCGGTTGGCAGTGTCACGGTTGGCACTGTCGGTAGTCGCGTCGTCAGAGGTGGCATCTGTCGTCGTGACGCTGCCCGCAGCCGGTGCATCGCTCGCGTTCGCCGCGACGTTCAAGCGCGCCCGCTCGTCCATGCCTGCGGTTTTGCCCGTCTGCGCCGTGTCGTTGGTCTGCGCCGTGTCGTTCGATTGCGCCGTGTGGTCGGGTTTGCCTTGTTCGCTGGACTCCGACGGCTTGCGGAACCTCGTCAAGTTGTCTGATTTCCCATTTTTCTGGTCTCTCGCAGTGCCACGCTTCGATCCCGTGCCGGATGATGCCTCGGCTACCGCGGCAGCCTCCGCCAGCCGAGGCGTGACGGGGCTTCCCGTACGCGCACGCTGCGTCCCTTCGACGATCACTCGATCGTCGGGCTTTAGGCCGGCTAGGACCACACGCATCCCGTCCTTGAGCGAGCCGACCTTGATCGGCCGCTCTTCAACCATATTCTCGGCGTTGACCACGAGCACAAATTTCTCGTCCAGGTTCTTACGGATCGCCCGCTCGCGAATGAGCATCGCCTGACTCGGTTTCCCGATCGGAATCCGAACATGGACATACAGCCCCGGCGTCAGGTACTGAGTCGCGTTATCGAACACGCCTCGAGCCTGAATGGTCCCCGTCTCGCGATCCACCTCGTTATCCAGGAAATCCAGCGTTCCCACGTGAGGAAAGCCTTCTTCGTCCGCCAGGCCGATCTCGATCGGACTGTTCAATTCTTTGATCCGGCTGAGCAAGACATTTTCGCCCACGCGCCAGTCTTGGTTCATATACTGCAACAATGCGGGTTCTTCGATATTGAAGTACACATAGACCGGGTCGGTCGTGACAACGGTCGTCAGGATGACCGAATTGTTCTGGCCAGCCGTAACCAGGTTGCCCTCCGTGACCAACCGTCGGCCGACGCGACCACCGATCGGCGAGGTGACACGCGTGAACTCGAGATTCAACTCGGCCTCTCGCACGGCCGCTTCGGCTGAACAGATCGAGGCTTCCTGGACCGCAAGCTGCGCTACGGCCTGGTCGTAGTCTTCCTGGCTCGCCGCGCCCGAAGGCCGCAGTTGCTCGGCCCGGGCCAAGTCTGCTTGGGCCTTGGCCTGCAGAGCTTTCAATCGCGCCAGATCTCCCTTGGCTCGATCCAAGGCCGCTTGATAAGGGCGCGGGTCGATCTCGAACAGCAGGTCGCCCGCCTTGACTTCTTGGCCGTCCTCGAAATTGATCTTGACGATGTATCCCGTCACACGGGCCCGCACTTCCACCTCGCCGACCGCTGCCGTCTGTCCTGGGAACTCGAAGTAATCGGTCACCTCTTGAAACACGGGCGCACTTACGACAACTTCGGGCGGCGGTGGCTGCGCCTGGCTGGCCGCTGGTGCGTTTTTGCCGCATCCGCTGGAACTTAGCGCTCCGATCAACACGCACGGAACGAGTGCAGCAAGACAAACAATCGATCGCATTAAAGAGCCTCAATCTGGCTGGAAGGAATGCGGGGCGTGATTTGTACGACGTCGTCGGGGTTCCTCGGCCGCGTCGTCGCGGCTGCTCCACCGCGTGGCGACGTTTGTTCTGGTCGCAGGAGCCCAATCCACAGGCGTCGGCATCTGGCGACAAGGATCGACGCCCGATTTTGCAGTTTGTGCGAGCTATGTCAACGCTTGAATCTTAACGCGGGCTGTCGCCCGCAACCCAAGAATCTGTTTGGCCGAAGGCCTCTGATCACCGTAGCCTGGGGCAACGCCCCAGGGCTGGCGCCGCG
>JAVYAJ010000319.1:0-5476 GCA_032229885.1 Candidatus Anammoximicrobium sp.
CGTGGACGTCGTGCGGATCCACAACGGTCGTCTGGCCTTCGATGTGTTGCCGACCCGCGGGATGGGGATCTGGAAAGCTTGGCTGGACGACGAGCCGATCGGTTGGCAATCGCCGATTCCCGGCCCGGTGCACCCGAAATTCGTCCCACTGATGGAGCCCGGCGGCCTGGGTTGGCTGGATGGCTTCGACGAGCTGCTGGTGCGATGCGGTCTGGACAGCAATGGTTCGCCCGAGTTCGACGCGCAGGGTCGGCTGTCCCGCCCATTGCACGGCCGGATCGCCAACCGGCCGGCGCAGCGCGTCGAGATCGAAGTCGACGACGCGCAGGGCGAATTGGCGGTGATCGGCGTGGTCGAGGAAACACGGTTCCATTTTGGCAAATTGCGGCTGACCAGCCGAATCAGTACGCGGTTGGGCGAACGGCATCTGCGAATCCGCGACGAGATCGAGAACTGTGCGGCCAGCCCGACGACCGCGCAGATGCTGTACCACATCAACATCGGACAGCCGCTGTTGGATCCCGGCTCGCGCGTCGTCGTCGCTGCGCGGCGGATCGTGCCGCGCGATCCGCAGGGTGCCCAAGGCCTGGCGACGTGGGATGTCTACGCCGCGCCGCAAGCCGACTTTGCCGAAGAGGCGTTCTTCTTGGAACTGATTCCCAACGCCGACGGCTGGGCCAGCGCCCTGCTGAAAAACGCGGCCGGAACGCGCGGCGCCAGCGTGCATTTCCATACGACCGAGCTGCCCTGTTTCACGCTGTGGAAGGATACGCGGGCCGAAGCCGACGGATATGTGACCGGATTGGAGCCGGGTACGAACTTTCCGAATCCGCGGACGTTCGAGACGCAGCAGGGCCGCGTCGTCGCCCTGGAGCCCGGCCAGCGTGTCGCGCTGCAGTTGGGATTGGAGATCCATCACGGCAGCGATCAGGTTCGCCAGGCCGAACAAACGCTCGTCGCGCTGCAGGCGGACGTGTCCCCGGAAATACACCCGCACCCCACAGCGCCGTGGTGCAACGTTTAAACCACCGGTTACGAACGTAGACGCGGCTTCCAGCCGCGTTCCCCCTCCATACGACGCTCGGAAACGCAGACCCGTCGCGGACGTGGCAACGTAGACGCGGCTTCCAGCCGCGTTCCCACGCCGACGCCATTCACCCAGATCACACCCGACACCCTCGCCAAACCCGACGACCCGCGCCCTCGCATCCCATCGGCGCCGCCGGATCGCCATGTGCCGTCGACGCAACGGGGCGTCGCGGGTCGAATCCACCGCGTTGCACACCGCCCGCCCCGCCGCCTATACTGCGCACGTCGCCGTGCGGCGCGTTTCGGCATTACATTTCCGCGTAGCCCGTCGTTGGCACGGTCCACGGTGCGGCACAACGTAGGGAGACCACCCGTGAAACGGCCTTTCGTTTTCTTTCTGGCGTTCGGCGTTGTGACTGGCTGGCTCGCACCGGGCTCGCCCGTTCGCGGCGACTGGACGGGACAGGTCCCAGGCGCGCCTGACGGCTGGCATGTGGACGCTCCGCGCGACGAGATCCGCCCCGAATTCGCCTACGAGCCGCAGGGCGGACCCGACGGCCAGGGCGCGTTGGTGATCCAGGCCGATGATCGCGAAGGGCTGGACGGCGGTTGGATCAAGACGTTTCCCGTCGTCGGCGGGCAATGCTATCGGTTCAGTGCGTTGCGTCGGACCGAGCACGTCGCTGTCCCGCGCCGCAGCGCGGTTGCCAAGATCACCTGGCTCGACGCCAATCGCCGGCGCGTCGCCTATGACGATGTGGTCGCCACGGGCTATCTGCATGGCGCCAAACCGCGGGCCGAGGCCGAACACCCGACGGACAAGCCGCCGCGCGCCGACGGCTGGGTCGAGGTTTCGGACACGTACCGCGTTCCGACCGCGGCCTCCCAGGCGGTCGTCGAACTGCGCCTGTTGTGGGCTCCGGGCGGAAAGATCGCTTGGAGCGACGTGCGTTTGACGCCCGTCGAGGCCCTGCCCAGCCGCAAGGTCCGGTTGGCCGCCGTTCACTTTCGGCCCCGCGGCGGCAGGACTCCGATGGACAATTGTCAGCAGTTTGCTCCGCTGATCGCCGAGGCGGCTCGACAGCGCGCCGATCTCGTCGTCCTGGGCGAGACCCTGACGATCGTGGCCAACGGCGTGTCGATAGCCGAGGCCGCCGAACCGATTCCCGGCCCGTCGACCGAGTTCTTCGGCAAACTCGCCCGGCAGCACGGCTTGTACTTGGTTGTCGGCCTGGTCGAGCGGGCGGCTCCGTTGATCTACAACACGGCCGTGTTGATCGACCCCGAAGGCCGGATCGCGGGCACGTACCGCAAGGTCGTGCTGCCGCGCGACGAGATCTCGCAAGGCGTGGCGCCCGGGCACGAATATCCCGTGTTCACGACCCCCTGGGGACGGCTCGGAATGATGATCTGTTACGACGGCTTCTTTCCGGAAGTGGCTCGCGAGCTGACGAACCGGGGCGCCGAGGTGATTGCCTGGCCCGTGTGGGGATGCAACCCCGATCTGGCTCTGGCGCGGGCCGTCGAGAACCACGTGTATGTCGTCAGCAGCACCTATACGGACGTGGCCAGCGACTGGATGCTGACGGCCATTTGGGATCGCGCGGGGCGCGTGCTGGCCTCGGCCAAAGACTGGGGCACGGTGATCGTATCCGAGGTGGATCTCGATCGACGCGCGCTCTGGGGCAGTCTGGGCGACTTTCAAGCCGAACTCCCGCGCCATCGCCCCGTCGCGATCGGCGAACCGTAAACGGAAACACGTGGCGTTCCCTCGCGCGACACACACATGCGGCCACAACATCGTTGGTGTTGTGTGATGTGGGCACGCGCGAGCCGGCGGCTGCGACTCGGGGAGGATCAAAGCGTTCTTCAGGGCGTTCTAAGAGAATCTGGTCTGTACACTACACTTTTGGGTTGCAGGCATTGGCCCGTGTTAAGATTATTGAGGAAGACGATTTCCTCGTATTCCTCGTAATTTGCCGCGATCCGCACTTGGTCAGGAAGGTTTACGATGCCGGCCGACGAAACGAGCATTCGCGCGGCGCTGGCCGTTCGCGCCAAATACCTGCGACGAATGCGCGAGAATCGGACACCCAGCGAGCGTCTCGCCCAGCTTGCCCGACTGCAGCGGGCCTCGTTCCGCGTGCTTTGCGCGTCGCCACACGGATATCAGCACTATGTCCGCAGGAACATGGCTTTGCGCCGTGCGGAGGTGATCGATGGAGTCTGGAGACCCGTTTCTCCTGTTCGACGCGCTCAGCAGCCATGAAGTGCCGTTTGTCATCATTGGTGGCCACGCCGTCACTTTTCACGGATTCGTACGGGCCACGGAAGACACGGACATCGTCTTTTGGCGCACACCCGAAAGCGAGTTGTCCTTGTTGGCCGCCTTGGCTTCGGTGAACGCACAGTGGATCGGCAACGAGATCGACCCGGATACGGGAATCGAGCGAACCCACGGCGTGTCTTTGGCGTACATCCGCGGCAGCCGGCTGATGATGCTCGTCACCGACTTTGGGTTCTTGGATGTCTTCGACTATATCCCGGGGCATCTAGACCTGTCCGTCGAGCAGTTATTCGAGACCGCCATCGAACACGGAGGCTACCGCTACGCGGCTCTACGTTGGTTGCGGGCGATGAAGTTGGCCGCCAACCGTGCCAAAGATCAGATGGACCTAGAAAACCTTCCCGAAGAACCATGAGTGCATACGCCCGTGCGGCGTAGAGACCACATCCTGGCGGGCGTGCGGTTTCCAGACCACGCGAATGCCAAGCACGGGCGAGGGCGACTGTCTGAAAACCTCGATGGGGCGCGACACCATGAGCGTGCATTCACAATCCGCGGCAGACGCGTCACCCTCGCCTCCGGGGCGAACGTCATCGTCCCGCCCGCCCCGCCGCGGATCCGGCCAACGCCGATTTCGATTCGACGCAACGCACGATCCTTCACCCTTCACCCTTGACCCTTCACCCTTGACCCTTCACCCTTCAGCCTTCACCCTCGGCAAACGAGCCGGGTTTCAGGTACGGCTTCAGCGCGGCGAATCGAAACTCGATCTCGGCGATGTCGTCGTCGCTCAGTGTCAGTTCCGAGAACAGCGGCAAGTCGGGAACGCTTCCGCCGGGTCCGTAGCGGCGCGAAACCATCGTCTGGAATACGCCTCGCTTCTTCCATAAATACAGGTGCGGACCGCGCAGCTCGCCGCCCGGGTGCGTGTGGCTGAGGTTCGTCATCAACAGGAATCTGCCGAAGGCGTCGCCGACCGCGGTGGGTTCCGCACCGCTTTGTTGCAGTTCCCAGATCCGCGTGAGCAGATCGGCATAGACCGCGCGTTCGGTGATCAAGCCTTCGGTGCCCAGATGCGATTCGTACAGCCAGCCAAAGCCTCCGCGAGCGCTGAACACACGGCGAATCGGCGGGCGAGCCGCGACCAGGGCGCGGGTGCGGGCGATCACCTGTCCCGCTTCCTCTTTGACATATCCCAGATGCGGGAACTTGCTCGCCAGCTCGATCAGCAGTTGCACGGACGGAACGGGTCCTTTGTAGGCCACGCCGCCCGTGGTTTGCAGAATGACGGGGCGGTTTGTCGCGCGGGCCAGGGCCTCCCAGTATTGCCGCAGATCGTCTTCGCTCGTGCCCGAATCGGGGGGGCGGGAAATGAACGCCGCGGGCGCCAGTTTCTCGGCATGCCGGGCGTAGACGAGCATGTCGGCCGTGTCCTTGCCCTGCACGCCCAGACAGAGAGCGGTTCGAAGACCGCGAGACGCAGCGGCCAGCACTTCCATGCCTTGTAGTTTTTCGTCGGCCGTCAACAGATCGACGCTGTCGCCGGATTGCGGCCAGATCATCCCCGGACAGCCGCACCAATCGACAAAACGGGCCGCTTTGGCCAGCGCCGTGAAATCCACCGCGCCCGACGCCGTGAAGGGCGTCGAGAGAATCGGAAACGGCCCGCGAATCCTATGATCGTCGCCGTTCGGTTCCCGCTCGCCGCGCCGATCGTCGGCGATTCCGCGTCGGTCCAACAGACGGCCTGCGACGATGGCCGACGCGCCCGCCGCCGCGTATCCGAGCAACCGGCGTCTTGTGACCTGCGTGTGGTGTGGCATGGCATACCTCTTCTGGCTCGTCATGATGGCAAAGGACGTTTGAACCGCTATCGGGGCAATGTACGCGATTCCGAGCCCCTTGCAACCGGGCCGCCATTGGTCTCGCGCGTCGTAGCGCCCGTCCGCCGGGCGGAACGCGCAGCGACAGATAGTTGAAGTCTCGGTCCGTAGAATGCGCGTCACGCGGGCGTCTTGGACAGCGGTTTGCGCAGTACGCGTGTGGGTTACTAGCACAGGACCCCGTTAGGTGGAAGTGGCATTGGATGACTGTTGCGCAGCACAGACGACAGGAAGCGTGTTGGCCGAAGGCCATCACCAACGTAGCCTGGGGCAACGC
>JAVYAJ010000320.1:0-7630 GCA_032229885.1 Candidatus Anammoximicrobium sp.
CACCGATTCTTATCGCCTTGGCGTGGTTCGCTGGCTGTCGATCACCGCCTGTGTCGTGGCCGCGTGTGCCTTGGCGGCCGTGACCACGGCCCGCCCGGCTTTGGCGGCCGAACTGTGGATCGGGACGGCGACCGCGGACATCACGCCCGACCGGCCCGTCGCGATCGAGAGCGTCAGCGTCGCCACCGTGACCCGCGATCGTCTGACCGCCAACGTGCTGGCCTTGGAATCGCGCGACGGCGAGCGCGTACTCGACCAAGCGATCCTCGTCTCGTGCGACCTGTGCATTCTGCCAGGAGTTCTGCAGGGCTTTCGCGAGCACCTGGCCGCACGTCAACCGGGATTCGACCTCGCCAAGCTCGTGCTGGCCGCCACTCACACCCATACGTCGCCGATGGTCATCAAGAGTCCGTACAACGACAAGGACTATGGCGACGCGATGCAGCCCCAAGACTACCTGCCGTTTCTGTTCCAGCGGATGGGCGACGCGGTCGCCAAGGCGTGGGCCAATCGCGCCGTGGGCGGCGTTGCCTGGGGGTTGGGGCAGGCCGTCGTGGGGCACAATCGGCGCGTGGCCTACCGTGATGGAACAGCCCGGATGCACGGCAATACCAACGATCCGATGTTCAGCCACATCGAGGGTTACGAGGATCACGCGGTCGATATCCTGGGTTTCTACGACGCGTCACAGCGGCTCGAGGCCGTGATCCTGACGATGGCCTGCACAGCGCAAGCGTCCAGCGGCGTCGCGCTCAGCGCGGATTTCTGGCATCCGGTGCGCGAGTCGCTTCGTCAGCGGTATGGACAGGATCTGTGCGTATTGGGATTCGTGTCCGCGGCCGGGGATCAAACGCCGAGGCGTCAATATCGAAAGGACGCCGAGCTCCGCATGGAACGCCTGCGCGGCTTGGATTCCACTCAGGAGGTGGCGCGGCGGGTCGTCGCCGCGTTCGATGACGTGGCGCCGCTGATCGCCAAGGAGATCCACGCCGACGCGCCGTTGGCGCATCTGGTTCGCCCGCTCGAACTGCCGGCGCGGGTCGTGACGCAGGCCGAGTACGAAGCGGCCAAAAAGATCTGCGACGCGATGGACGCCAAACCGGTGAAAGGGATGAACGAATGGTACTGGCGCGGCTATCAGGGATTGATCGTCGAGCGGTTCACGGCGCAACAGGCCGGGCAATGGAAAACGTTCCCCGCCGAGCTGCATGTTCTGCGCATCGGCGACGTGGCGATCGCGACCAATCCGTTCGAATTATTCCTGGATTACGGCGTGCAGATCCAGTCTCGCAGTCCGGCGCCGCAGACGATGCTCGTCGAACTGGCCAACCCGGCCGGCTATGCAGGCTACGTTCCCACGCCGCGAGCCGTGCAGGCCGGTGGCTACAGCGCCGAAGTGCTGGTCAACATGGTCGGCCCGGACGGGGCCCAAGTCTTGGTCGAACGTACGCTAGAGGCCATTACCGAGCTATTTCCCAACGGCGCCGACCGGCCGCGCTGACGAAGCGAGCGCAGCCGGACCGGGTGCGCCATCGGCGCCGCGCCCGTCCGTTCGCATCGGCCACGCGCGTTATTTGCCGCCCCTCGCGTCCTTGAGCGCGCGCACCTCGGCTTCCAAGGCGGCGATCTGACCGCTCAACCGTTCGACTTCGCCGGCCTCGTCCGGCTGACGCTTGGCGCCGGCCAACCGCTGGCGCAGGGCTTGAAGATTCTGCTGAGCGAGATCGAGCTTTTTTTTCGTGCGTCTATCCATCACGTCCCAACCGGCTAGGGTGTCGTCAAGGCTGAATGCTGAGGGTCGCCGCCATTGTCAGGCCGCGGGAATTCCGCGCTCTGGCGCGTGCGACAACCCGAAAATTATGATTGGACAATGCACTAGACCGGTTGTCGTCCGACGCAGTCGTTGTCTAGGACGACGCGGTCTGCGATCGAATCGAGCCGCGCGGCGCAAGGCGACTGCGACACGGCCTGCCGATGGCGCGGTCAATTTCTTAGACTACTACCGATTCCACTGTTGCGCGTTGGAACGCAGATAGCCGCTGATTCCGTTTGGCCAAAGGCCTCCGATCACCGTAGCCCGGGGCAATGTCTCAGGACTGGCGCCGCGCGCGAGCCTCTTTTGGTCGAAGGCCCTATTCATGCGGGCCGCGGCGACACGTTGAAGATGGCCTACGGCCAACGCCGTTGCTGCCATCTGTGCTTCCTGGGGCGTTGCCCCAGGCCACGTTGAAAATGGCCTTCGGCCAAGACGATTCCGGTCGTCTGCGCTGCGCAACAGCCTTGCAAAACCAATTTCGCCTAAACTCCGTAGCTTCCGGCTTTTGGCCGCGCCAGCCTGCCGGTATACCGCGAGCTGAGCCGGTCTACGCCGTGGCGCGCTCGAAGCCGTCGAGCGCGTGGTCGCGGCCGTCGACGATGTCGAACAGTTGCGTCAGTTTGGTGATCACAAAGACTTCGCGAATCTCACGCGTCATGTTGCACAATTTCAACTGACCGCCCTTGTCTTTGATCTTCTTGTCCAGGATGATCAGCTTGTTCAACGCGGCGCTGGACAGAAACTCGACGTTGCCAAAGTCCAGCAACAGATCCCGCTTGCCGTCCACCGTAACGATGCGCGTCAGGTCATTGCCCAATTCCATGATGTGCACCGCGTCCAGGATCTTTCGTTCCAGAAAAGTGACTACGGTGATTCCACGGATTTCAGAGACTTCGAGCCGTTGGATCGACATGAGCACGCTCTCTAAAATACTTCTGACTTCGGTCCTTGCCGCGCGTCGCGGAAGCGAACCCTGACGCCGCGGTCGTTTTTCTCCAGCGAGCCCAGCCGTGGCGGAACTCGCATCGCGTGGCAGCCGCGGGCTGGCGCGGTCAATTTCTTAAACTACTATCGGTTCAACTGTTGCGCGTTTGTGCGCAGATAGGCGATGATTCTGTGTGGCCGAAGGCCTCCGCTCACCGTAGCCTGGGGCAACGCCCTAGGACTGGCGCCGCGCGCGTGCCTCTTTTGGCCCAAGGCCTTATTCATGCGGGCAGAGGCTACACGTTGAAGACGGCCTTCGGCCAACGCCGTTGCTGCCATCTTTGCTTCCTGGGGCGTTGCCCCAGGCTACGGTGAAGATGGCCTTCGGCCAAGACGATTCCGGTCGTCCGTGTTCCGCAACCGCCCTGCAAAACCATTTTGCCTAAACACCGCAGTTTCCGGCTTTTGGCCGCGCCAGCCGCGGGCGCCGTTGCGGGCGGGGCCAAGGCTTCGCAAAATCACGCTTGGGCGCCAGACTCGCGGCGTTCCGCGGGCCGTGTCAACTGTCTAGCCCGCGAAGTTCCCTTTTCGACCTCGTATGGCCGCGCCAACCGTTTCCTCCGGCCATGACATCGCCGCGCCCCTGCCTTGCTCGCCGCTCGTGCACAGGCACTCGACGGCAAGACCTGATGCAAATCCCACGAATTCGAGGATTCGAGCTGCACAAGCGACGAACAGCCTGCGCAAGAGCAATGGTAACTGCCGCGCGACGGGGCGTAAAGGGTGTGGCTGCGACGGCGAAAATGAATGGGCGGCTCGCCGCCGGATTGTCCGCACAAACGGTCTCGCCATGCGCCCGGAATGGTCGCCACCCTGCTTGACTGCTGTCAGGGGCTGCCTCCACTGCCGTCGATTTCCGCTCGTCTCGAGAATGAGAATCGCGCTCGTGCCCGCCTCGCGGCGC
This sequence comes from Candidatus Anammoximicrobium sp., assembly GCA_032229885.1. GTDB lineage: Bacteria > Planctomycetota > Planctomycetia > Pirellulales > Pirellulaceae > Anammoximicrobium. The sequence continues at coordinate 3,705 of JAVYAJ010000320.1, forward strand.
GTGGCAGTCGGCGGGTCTCGAAAAGCATCTCGCCGCGCCCAAAGCCGACGATGAAATCGGACAGCCGCGGGGCGCGCGCGAATCCTCTCGAGATCTCATCGCCCATCGCGCGGCCTCTGACTCTGCTCGGCCTCGCGCAGGAGTGCGCCGACCTCCTGGCGTCGCGCCAAGTAGTATCCTGCGCCGATCGTGGCGATGACGATGGTGATCAGGCGAAACGTGAGCGCCACCAGAAATCCGTCCGCGTCGCCTGTCGCCGGGACAACGCGGTACAGGATTTTCATCGCGGCCTCGAACGTCCCCAGGCCGGCGGGCGCCAAGGGAATCGCGCCGGCAACCAAGGACAGGGGCACGATGATCAAGTGCTCAGCCAGAGTCGGATGCCTCGGAAAGATTGCCACGGCAGCCAGATACAGGGCGAAAGCAAAGGCGACATGCACCGCGAGGCTCAGGCCTGCGATCAACGCCAACAGGCCGCGCTTTCCTCGGTATACGTCCACCGCTCCCATCAACCTGCGCAAGGTGGCGCCGATCTTTGGCAGTCGCTGCAAGGCTTCGATCACCGTTGAACGCTCCCATCGCGGCATCAGCGTGACGATTATGGCCGCCGTTCCCGCCAGCGTGGCGACCAACGTCAAATTGCCGATGGCTTTGAGATCCGCGGTCCACCCGGAGGTGTCGGCCCACAGGATCGCCGCGCTCGCCACGATCAGCAGCGTATACAATCCCACGACCCGATCCAGAAACACGGTCGCCACGGCCTCGGTCTTTCGTCCGGGAACTGCCCGCGCCAAAAACACGGCCTTGAACAGATCGCCGCCCACGCTGCCGAACGAGACGAAGTTCAACAGATATCCGAGAAAGCTAAGCCGCAACACTTCTGACAGCCGCAGAGGAAGATCCAGCGTGCGGATCAGCAGATGCCAGCGCACGAATGTCGCACAGACGGCGGCGAGGGTCAGTCCGAAACCGACGCCTAAAAGAGGCCAGCGAATGGACTGTTCGCCGAGCGATCGCAACTCGTCGCGATCCAACCCGCTGACCAGCCATACAAGGATCGCCAGCGGCAGGCCAATTTTGATGATCGTGAACAAATACTGTTTCATCAACGAACTGTTCCATACCCTGAAACGTGGCGTATCCCTCGCCCGCGCGAGGCTACGGCCTGCCACCCGGCTCGATGCCCCCTCGCTACGTCCCCAGTCCTAGAATAATCCGCGTCGCCGATGCTGTCGCGAGTCAAAAACCGAAAATCCACGCGCCCGCGACGCGGACCCGGCCTCCGACGAATCGCCCCGTCGCCCGCGCATCCGATCATCGATTCGTCGGCGCTCCGAGGCGTCCTTGACACGCATACAGCCACCTGCTAAGTTTTCGGCTTCTGACGGGCCGCCGAAGTCCATGCGACGGACCACCGCGGGGGATTAGCTCAGTTGGGAGAGCGCTTGAATGGCATTCAAGAGGTCAGGGGTTCAAGTCCCCTATCCTCCATTAGACCCGTTCGTCCGAGTTGGCATCGAGTAGTAGATAATCCGCAAAACCTCGATCCGAGCGCCCGTCGGATCGCTCCATCCACGATCCGTTGGCGCGATCGCCCGCCGATGGAACATGCCGGCTCCGATCCGCGGCCGCCGCAACTCGTCTCTACACTGCCGCGGTAGTCTGATTTCGTGCCGCCGCGATTTGGGCGGCAGCTCTGCGCGAGATCGTACGCTTTGGTCGAAGGCCTAGGAGTCTGTTCGAGAATTGGGCTCGATCCACAATATATTGTGGCGGTGCGATCGCTCGCAACACAACCTGTTGTGGTATTTCGAATACTTAGACAGGCTCCTAGGCCCAGAACGACCGTGGCCAACCGTTCGGCGACTCGTCCCACACGGACCAGACAATCGTAGAACCGATCTCAATCATCTTGTACGCCGGGCACTACGAACCAAGCACTGGCGACGCGCCGCTCACCCACCAGAAACATCTCGGCGATCGCGATGGCCAGGCGGAAGGCCATTCGCCGGTCCATCACTGCCTGCAAATTGGCGACCGGCGCCTGAACGGCGCCGATCAACGGCACTTTGGAACGAGTTGTCTTTTTGCGCAGGGGGGGTGGCGTTTTGAAGTCGCTTGCGTTTAGCTTAGTGTGACTTATTCTATATCGAGCGCGGGTAAGAATGGCCTCGCGAACCTCAGGTTCCGTATGACAAAGGCGAACTGAAGTCCGCCGCACCGAGTGCCATTTCGAGCCGGGCGAAGTATATATTCTTTGTGCGTCGGTTACGGATGTCCCGAAGAGCGTGTGCGTTTCGCCATTCTTGGCTGTCCTGGTGGGGTCGGCGAAGTGTCGAATCACCTGACCACCGCCGAGAGGCCCTTTTTTGCCAAGGTCAATGTGGTCGTCCGAACTCGAATTCGCCGACGATGCGGGGCCACCAACTAGCGCTGAAAAATACGGAACTAGGCCGCGGATGGCAGGGATTACACGAACGAAGGAAAAGACAAGACAAGGCTACAGACCGTACGGAGCGCACGGATGAAGATATCGGGGCTGGCGATTGTCGTCATTGATGGTTTCGCGAGGCGCGGCGCGCGCGTAGGGTGCGAACTGTGGGGCATCAGATTGTGGGCCTGATCGATTTCCGAGCGACGGAAACTGCCTCGCGGAACGTGGGCAACGAGAGCGAACCGCCAGGAGGAAACGGCGCTGTGTCGGCGGCGCCTGCGTGTCTTCGCAGCTCGGCGGCGTGGCGCGACTGAAGCTGACATCAGCGAGCGTCTTGTGTCGTAGCGCCTTTTCGAGCCTCTGAGATCTGTATGGAAATCATCCGCCAACAAGGTTACGCCCGGGCCGGTCTGATCGGAAACCCATCGGACGGCTATCATGGCAAGACGATCTCGCTGCTGATCAAGAACTTTCACGCGGACGTGATCCTGTACGAGTGGGAGGATTTGGAGCTGATCCTCAGCCAGGAGGACCGCAGCCGCTTCGGATGCCTCGCCGATCTCGTTCAGGACGTGAAACTGCACGGCTACTATGGCGGCGTGCGGCTGGTCAAAGCGACGATCCGCAAGTTCTTCGATTTCTGTCGCCAGCACGGATTTGCATTGCATGGGCGCAATTTTTCGATCCGCTACGAGAGCAACATCCCAAGAGCGGTGGGTTTGGCGGGATCGAGTGCGATCATCGTGGCGACGCTGCGTGCGCTGATGGCGTTTTACGACGTCGCCATCCCGCGACACGTGCAGCCGTCGTTGGCGCTGAGCGTCGAGACCGAAGAACTGGGAATCGTCGGCGGCTTGCAGGATCGTGTGATCCAAGTCTACGGCGGGATGGTGTACATGGATTTCTCCCGTCAGGTTATGCGACACGAGGACGGCTACGATCACGGGCTGTACGAACCGCTCGATCCGGCGCTGCTGCCTCCGCTGTACTTGGCCTACAGTGAACAGCAGGGCGAGCCTACCGAGGTCACGCATCGGCCGCTGCGCGTCCGGTTCGAGCAGGGCGACCCGGACGTCGTGCAGGCCATGCACCGATTCGCCGAGCTGACCGTGGCGGCCAAAGCGGCCCTGTTGGCCGGCGACGTGCGAGAGTTGAGCCGGCTGATGGACGAGAACTTCGACACGCGGCGCAGCATCTGCCAGTTGCATCCCGCCCATATCGAGGTGGTCGAGACGGCTCGCCGCGCCGGCGCCAGCGCCAAGTTCGCCGGTTCGGGAGGCGCCATCATCGGCATATACCGCGACGAAGCGACGTTCGCCCGGCTTCGGCAGACGCTCGAACCGTTGGGGTGCCGCGTGCTCAAGCCGATGATCGCGTAATGTGAGGTGCTCGACGGCGCGCAGACGTGCGGCGGCGCGCGGACGCGGGGCCATACGCGTATTCGGAGCCATACGCGTATTCGGGGCGGTACGCGTACTCAAGGCGGTACGCG
>JAVYAJ010000321.1:0-6172 GCA_032229885.1 Candidatus Anammoximicrobium sp.
CCAAATACCGGCTTCCCACTAGAGCCCAACGACGCGATCTGGATTCCCTAAGTGCTAGCACTGCTAGCACTTAGTGCGCAAAACGGGAATGCACCCCTCTGATTCCGGTTGTCGACCGTCTGAGGCTTCGGTTCCAGATTGGTTCGATCTGTATCGTGGCGGATCGAGGCATGATCAGCAAGGAGACGATCCAGCAGTTGCAGGCGGACGAGCGGAAGGTGCACTTCATTTTGGGAGCACGCCTGCGCAACGTGAAGGAGATCTACGAGAACGTGCTCTCACGTGCTGGCCGTTATCGTGAGGTCCATGGTCCCCGAGAGAAAAGCACGGACCCGTCGCCGCTGAAAGTCAAAGAAGTATGGGTAGACGATCGTCGTTATGTGGTCTGCCTCAACGAGGAACAGGCGCGGAAAGATCGCGCGGATCGCGAAGCGATCGTGGCCTCGTTGCGGGAGCAATTGCAGCGTGGCGAGAAGTCGCTAGTAGGGAACAAGGACTATCGGAAGTACCTTTCCGCTGTAGGCCCGAAGTTCACGATCAACGAAGCGAAAGTGAATCCCGAAGAACGGTTCGACAGCAAGTGGGTGTTGCAAACGGATTGGACCGACCTGACGGCCGAAGAGGTGGCGTTCCAGTACAAGCAGCTTTGGACTGTGGAGGCGATGTGTGGAACGGCGAAGACACTGCTGGAGACACGGCCCGTCTTCCACAAGCGTGATGAGACGATTCGCGGGCACGTGTTCTGCAGCTTTCTGGCGTTGCTGCTGCGTAAGGAACTGCAAGACCGATTAGCGGCCCAGGGGGAGAAGCTCGAATGGGCACCGATGCTTAGCGACTTGGCGGCCTTACAGTACACTGAGGTGCAGAGCCAGGGGAAGCGTTTTCTGCTGCGCAGCGACCTTGAGGAGACGTGCGCCGCCGTATTCCGGTCCGTGGGCGTGGCGATCCCGCCCAGCGTCCAACGCATCCCGCACGACAATCGACCAGCGCCGGCCATATAGGGCGTGGGCATAGCCATTCGGCTCCACATCGAGCGAAGCTACCCCCCCAATGGAAGCCAGCGCATGGCGCCACGCCGGAATTTCGTCGTCGCAAGTCCTTGCCAGGGCGAGAGAGACGAAAAATGACTGTAGAAGATGAGCCCAACGATGCCGTCTTGTCGATGGTCTCGTAGAACGTGTAGCGGTTGAAGCTGTACGCCTGGCAGCTCAACCGCCAACCCAGTTTTTCCGCGTGCGGCGCGTCGCCGGCGAGACTCACGCCGAACGCGCGCGGAGCCGACGAGCCGATCCACGCCAGACCGGCGGCAGCGCCCGCTGTTTGAAGGAAACGACGACGATCAATCGAATGGCCGATGTGAGAAACTCCCAGGTGAAGAACGAGCCGCGGCTGTGCTGGATCGTTGCGGAGCCCGCCACGGCGTTCCAACACCGCGACCGCGCCGGCCGAACCATCCCGACTTACGCCAGCCACCGACAAACCCCGATCGCCGGGCCGGGCCCGTCGATCACGTCAAACGTTTCATTTTACCAACCGTAGCCTCGCACAACAGCCAACCGACGTGCGATCGCTCCCTGCCCGCCCGGCGATCACGGCAGTCGCGTAGCGCCCTCGCCCAGCAGCGGCAACAGCTTGTGGGCGTGGACGTCGCTATAGTCGAACACCATGAACCCGCCGGTGTTGTGTTCGCGCGTGACCTCGATCTGGCGGACGAGGTGGTCAAACCGCTCGCGCGGGCCGTGCTGGAACACGCCCAGTCCGGGATAACAGGGCGTCTTACCCGCCCAGCCCAGTTGATTGTCGATCGAGTTCCCCAGTTGGACATCGCTGGGGGTGTAGTCCATCGGACAGACGAAGTCCATCCAGCCCCGCTCGCACCACAGCTTCCAATCCTGGCCAACGCCGTCGCGGTCGCTGGTCCAGTTGCGGAACACGGCCGCCGACAATTTGATCCCGGGCCGCACCTGTCGGGCTTGGCGGCTGACCTCCTCGACCACGGCATTGATGTTCTGGCGTCGCCAGTCCAGCCACTGTTGCCGCAACGTGCCGTCGGGCCGCACGTCGCCGGGCCAGTTGTTGACCGGCGCACCGATGGCCTGGGAAAATCGTTGGCGGCAACCCGCGCAATAACAGTAGGCGCCGCTGGGGTAGCGGATGTAGTCGAAGTGCAGGCCGTCGACCGCATACCGCCGCGCCACCTCGACCATCGAGTCGACTTCGAGTTTCTGGTTGGCCGGATGCGACGGGCACAGCCAGGGGGCCTCATGGCCGTTGATATCGACCTGCAATCGCTGCTCGCGGCGCATCGCATCGACAAAGCTCTTGGGCGCCTGGGAGCCCGTGTTCCAATTCACCTTCCAGACGTGAATTTGGATGCCGTACTTGCGGCAGGCCGCCAGGCACTGGGCGATCTGATCGTTGTCGGCGTCGATTCCATTGGCGGTCGGCAGCAGGTCGTTGGGATAGAAGGCGACGCCACCCCACAGCATGTTGGGGAAGATCGCCGTGAAGTGGGCGTCGGCCATCTGTTTGATCGCCTGATCCCACGACAACCCGGTTACGCCGCGGGCGTTGTGGCACCACAAACCGCGAAATTCTCCGGGCACGCAGCGTTGGCCTCGCGCGTAGGCCGCCAGCGCCTGTTGGCCGGCGGTGGCCGTCGTATTGAAGGCGTCGACCAGTTTGCCCTCGGCCAGCAGACGCTCGGCCTGGGCTCGCAACCGATCGGCCTCGGTCAACGCCTGTTGGACGCGCGGATCGTCGCCCCAATCCCGGCGCAGGTTGCGGGCCAGAGTCGCGTAGTCGTCCGCCCCTCCGACGCGCCCCATCCCCGCCAGTGCGGCGGTCGCTGCTTCGCGCCAATACTGCGGCGCCAATTGTCCGAGCATGGCCTGGACGAGGCGGCGTTTATTCACGGGGTCGTCACCGAGCAGCACGTGTGACATGGCGAGAGTGTTGGCCGTGGCGACGATCGCCGCTTGGCCCGTCGGCTGGTTTTGTCCGTCCAGCCACTCCGCCACGACATGGCCGACGCCGGGCGCCACCTCGTAGTCGTAGATGTTCCACGAATGTTGGCCCACGACAGGCGGCGCGCCCGGCAACTGTCCTTCTCGAATACGGATGGCCGCAAAGCGATCCGGCTGATCCGGCCTGATGTATCGCGCCGCTTTGATCCCGAAAGTCGAATAAAGTTCGTGCGGCAGAGCGTAAAAGCCCACCGCCTTGCCACCGCCGCGTATGAAACGCTCGACGAGCTGCACTGAATCGGCCGGCATCGATGGATTGTAGGGAAGGATCAGCACGCGGACTTTTTCCAGTTGCCTCGCTTCGAGCTGGATGTCGCTGAGCATCGCATAGCCGATCCCCAGGGTGTCGAGGTAGCGGGCCATGGATTCGGCAAAGGAATCGATGCTGCGGGCCTCGCCCTTGGAATTCGCGGCCACGGATTCCGCTCGGATGATCGCGACGGTGGCATCCGCTCCGAGTTTTCCATGGAACGCGAAATTGCGGACGCGCAATTCCGTGTCGATATCGCCGCCCCGCCACGCGGACAGGCGAATCGCCTTGATTACGTTCCAACCGTCCGGTTGTCCTTCGATCTTCGTGCTGGCCTTGTCGATCACTATCGTGTTCCATCCCGGCGCGCTCGGGTAGAACGAGGCGTTGTACCAGCCGTTGCCGCTCTGGAAATACAGGGAAAAGGACGAGATGGTGGCGAGGTTCGCACACGAAATCTGGAACTCGATGCCCCGGCAATCCGACAGATTCAGGTTCACGCCCAGATCCCACGACGCACGCTCGACCGGGTTGTGAGCAAAGTGGCACGGCAATCGCGCCACGCGCCGCTGGCCATCCACGACGCCGCCGGCCTGCGGCGTACCCGTCAACGGCCGCCACGCGGCGCGGGCCGCTGCATCGTCTGCGTAATCGCAGGCTTCAAACACCGCCGCCGGTGCGGTGGATACGCCTTGTCGTGCCGGCGATGCTTCTCCTGCCGACGCTGCGCTCGGCGAACACGGTATCACAACCGCGAGACTCAATGCGGACAACAACCAAAATAGGCGTTCGGCGGCGTGCGGTGGGCGGCGTGGCCGGTAGAAATGCTTCACGGTGGGGACTCCTTGCTGGCTCGAAAGCGACTTGGCGGGACGAAAAACGCTCGAGTGCGCATGCGAAGTTGCGCCCGTGATCGGCGCGCGGTCCGCGCCTGCATCGCGAAAACCGCGGCGAATCCGCGCGCGTTCGCCTTGTTGGCGATCCGCGGCCAGAATCACGACACCGCGACGTGACCGGCGCTACACGGCCGCAATAGGTGCTGCATACCCACCATCGTTGTACGCCTCGCGCAACGTGGTTACAGTCGACGCCCCGCATCAGTTTGCACGCGGCGCGCAAACCCGTCGTCGCGAGCCGATGCGGATCCGGGCCTGTTGTACGGGCGGGGCTACAGTTCGAAGTCTTTCTCGGTCTGAGGCGAGACGACCGTCACCTTGAGCGGCGTGGTGTGGGGGTCGGTGTATTGGGTGGGCACAAGCTGTTTCGCACCTTTGGCAATCGCGTCGGCCTCGTCGATGATATCCGCGGGCGGAGGCGTGCCATCCGGCATGGCCACGCGGCTGATCACAACCGTGTAGTCCGACGGGATCACGCCCTTGGAATCGGTCAGCGGAACCTGAGGGACCATCGTCGACATCTCGTAGGTTCCATCCTCGGCCGTGACAGCCACGGCGGTGCGTCCGACACTTTGGACTGTGGGGAAAAAAGTGATGCTGGCGAAGGGCAATGGCTTGCCATCCACGGTTACCCGTCCCGTGACGGGGACTGCGCCGCTGAGAAAACCTAAATCTGCTTTGGGTTTACAACCTGCAAGGGCCAGTAGTCCATAGACCAATGTGACTAGGGTGATGGTGTTCTTCACGAAATCCGCCTTCCGATCCATACGACTGCCTACGGCACGGCGGCACGCTGCTTATCGCGGGCGGCCGCACGCTGTTACGACCTTGTTGATGCGTCGTCTTATCCGTGTGATCTTCGTTCAGAACTGCGAGATCGGGTCGCCATCGGCGATGACCTGCAGCCGCCGACGTAACACTTGATCGGTGTTCTGCGACATGAACCGCACCGAGGCGTCGCCCAAGAGGACATTGAGCCCGCCCGGGTGGAAGCTGCCGGTGGTCATCCAGTCGCCCAGCCGGGTGCCAGCGTACTGGACGCTGCATTCGTAGGGCGGGTTTCCCCAGGTGACGTTGTAATAGGTCTCGTTCGGCGGCTTGAATTGAATGTCCAATCCCGTCTGGACATAGCCCCGCACGGCCCATTCCGCGTTCGAGCCGTTGCAGCAGCAGCTCCGGAATGTCTCGGCCATCGCCACCACGTTGCTCGTGCCGTCCACGACGTGCTGCGTGCCACAGTAACTTCCATCCTCGAACATCGTGCGTACCGTTACAGGTGTCGATCCCCACTGGCTGCAGCGATTCAAGGATCGATACACGATGAAGTCATAGTTGGTCCGTCGACGGTTGGCCTCGTCGGGATCGCTGGGGCAGACGAACGGCGGCGGCGAGTTTTGCGCGACAAAGGCCGCGTTCGGAGCGCTGCTGCCCCCCGCCAACGGCGGAACGGTCGGCGTGTAGGTCGCACTGTAGCTATCGTTGAACGAGTAACGGAAGTCGGCTTGATCGAACAACGCCTGGTGTTCGAGGAACGGCAACATCAGCACGAGCGAGTTGAGGTTCATCGACGTATAGCCAGCATAGGGGATCGCCGCGCAGTCGCGATTGGCAATCTCCGACGGCGGAAAGACCTTGTGCGTGTCGAGGTAATTGTACAGGGCCACGCCCAACTGCTTGAGCTTGTTGGTGCACTGCGTGCGCCGCGCCGCCTCGCGGGCCGCCTGGATCGCTGGCAGCAACAACGCCACGAGGATTCCGATGATGGCGATCACCACCAGTAACTCCACCAACGTAAATGCGGGCCGTCGCGGCCGCCATGATCTGGACCGCTGCATTCCACGCTCCTCCAGAAGATACATGGATGGTATTTACCTAACGCGGGCCAGTGCCCGCAACCCAAGAATCTGTTTGGCCGAAGGCCTCCGATCACCGTAGCCTGGGGCAACGCCCCAGGACCGGCGCCGCGCGTGTGCCTCTTTTGGCCGAAGGCCATATTCATC
>JAVYAJ010000322.1:0-2003 GCA_032229885.1 Candidatus Anammoximicrobium sp.
AGCGCTCCTATACTAAGCCGTTTTCTGCCTTTCACGATACAGTCTTCAGCGGCGTCGTGATGGTGAAGGAGCGCGGACCGTCCGTTGCCGGCGCTCGTCCCAGCAACGCCATCGAAAGGAATTGCCGGATGGCCATAGAGTTGATCGATCGCATTGAATTGCCACGGCACGCGGGCTCGCGCCGCGAAATCACGGAGGCTGTCTTGTCCGAGGTACGGGCCGTCGTTTCCCGAGATTTGGCGGCGTCGCTGTCGGCGGACAGCTCGCTGTTCGAGCTGGGGCTGGACTCGATCGCGTTCATGGATGTGGTGAATCGAATCGAAAAGCACTTTGGACTCCGATTCCGCGAAGAGTGGTTGTACGACCTGGAGACGTGCGCGGACGTGGTCAGTTGCATCGTGCGGCAGGTCGGCGCCCGTGACGAGACGGAGGCCTCGCCTGCGTCGGCAGCGCCGCCGATTGGGCCGAACGACGCGATGTACTTGCCCGCGACAGACGGCTTGCCCGCGACCGACCCGATCCCTCAAGACCACTACGATGTTTCGCTGTTTCCCGAGTGCCTCGCGTTCGCTCAACGCTTGCAGGTCGTAGCGACGGCCGGGCTGGCCAATCCCTTCTTTCGCACGTACCACCGCGTGCATGACCGCATGGCAGCGCTCGATGACGGCGAGGTGGTCAGTTACACGAGCTTTGATTACTTGGGTTTGGCCGGCCATCCGGGGGTGATCCACAACGCCAAGGCGGCGATCGACCAATTCGGGTGCAGCGCATCGGCCAGCCGGCTGGTGGGAGGCAATCTGTCCATCATGGAGGAACTGGACGCCGAACTCGCCCAGTTCCTGGGCGCCGAATCGGCGATCGTGTTTCCCAGCGGCTACGGGACCAATGCGTCGCTGTTCGGGCACTTGTTTGGTGAGCAGGACCTGATTCTGTATGACGAACTCGCCCACAACAGCATCGCGCAGGGCGCGATCTTGTCCAAGGCCGCGCGGCGACCGTTTCCACATAATGATGTCGGCGCCACCGACGAGCTGTTGCGAGATTTGCGGCGCCGGTATCGGCGCGTCGTGATCGCCATCGAGGGCGTCTATAGCATGGACGGCGATTTTCCCGATCTGCCGGCGTTCGTCGAACTCAAGCATCGGCATCGGGCGCTGCTGTACGTCGACGAAGCCCACTCGATGGGCGTGATGGGCAAGACCGGACGTGGGCTGTGCGAGCACTTTGGGATCGATCCAGCCGAAGGCGACCTCTGGATGGGAACCATCAGCAAGTCGCTGGGCAGCGGCGGCGGCTATCTGGCCGGCCGCGCGGATCTGATCCGCTATTTGCGATACACGACACCTTCGTTCGTGTTTGCGACGGCGACGTCGCCCGCGAATGTGGCGGCCGCTTTGAGTGCATTGCGAACGCTACGCGCAGAACCCGAGCGTGTCGCACGACTGCGCGACCGCGCTCGGCTGTTCCTGAAGCTGACCCAGAATTTTGGGATGGATACCGGCAACAGCGGCGAGACGCCGATCATCCCGATCATTTTGGGCAGCTCGCCGCGATGCATTCAGATCTCGCAGGAACTACTGAGCCGAGGCATTGACGCCCGACCGATCCTGTACCCGGCGGTTCGCGAGAGCGCAGCTCGGATTCGCTTTTTCATCACGAGCGAGCATACCGAAGAGCAAATCGAATACACCGTCAGAACGCTGGCGGAATGCCTCGGCTGCCACGTCTGACCGTGCTGAACATGCCGGACGCGTTTCGTCGTCTCGTTCGTATCATCCGTGGTTTGACAGCATGCGATTTAGAGTCTTAGTTCGTATCACGCATTCGTATTGCATGACTGTTGCGCAGCACAGACCACGGGAAGCGTGTTGGCCGAAGGCCATCATCAACGTGTCACCGCGGCCCGCATGAATATGGCCTTCGGCCAACAGAGGCACGCGCGCGGCGCCAGCCCTGGGGCGTTGCCCCAGGCTACGGTGATCGGAGGCCTTCGGCCAAACAGA
>JAVYAJ010000323.1:0-3864 GCA_032229885.1 Candidatus Anammoximicrobium sp.
ACGCCCGTCGAGATCTGGCCGTCACGCCAGGAACTCGAAGCACATCAGCCGCAGGCATTCCTTTCTGGACGGCGTCGAATCTGCCTGGTCCGCGCGCTGGCGATCGCTGGCGGCTGTGGCGCGTATTTTTCGGCGATGGCTTCACAGACGGCCAGGAACGCCTGCACATCGCCCTCGCGCTGCATCCGCAGCAGGGCCTGCCGCGCTTCCTTGACCGGCGCGCCCAGCAGCGGCCGGCTCAGCGCGATCAGCACGTTCAGGACACGAGCCCGATCGATGCCCGGCCTGCGCAGGGCCTCTTGCAGCGCCACCAGCACGGCGCTCTGGTCGCCGCTCAGCTCTTTCGGCGCCCGCTGGTCCGTCTCCTGCCTCTGAATCGTTTCCAGGATGGACTGCTCGACCGCCTGCATCACCGAATGAATGTCGGCCTTCACATCGGGATCGACCAACCGCGGCTCGTCCGGCGCGCAGCGGATCAAATCGGCGATAGCCAGCCGGTTGTCGTCGATCTGGCCAGTGGCGGCGTCGTAGTACCGCCAATAGTGATCGGTGTTCGTGGCGGTGGCCCCGCGTCGTTGGTAGTAAAAAAAGACACCGCGGTTCCCGCGCCCATGCTTGCCGCTGTGGATACCGTCGGGCAAATCGTTCAGAATTTCCCTGCCGCTGGCCTTCATGAACTCGGCGAGGTGTCGGATCAAGCCTTCGTCCGAGGCCAGTTCCGCGTCTGCCTCCTCCTCGTCGATTACCGTAGCGTCCTCTTGCTCGATCCGTTTGATCGTATTGAACACCTTCGGATTGATGGCCTCGCCCAACACGCTGGCGTCCAAGCCCACGATGGCGTCGATCTGTCGAATCTTCGTCTGCAGCGATTGCACCAGGCCCAGCAATCGCTCCAATCCTTTGTCGGGGAAGAAATTGTAGATGGACAACGTGTCGAAGTCGGTTCCGATGCGATCGATCCGCCCGGCGCGCTGGATCATGCGCGTCGGGTTCCAATGCAAATCGTAGTTGATCAGCAGAGCGCAGTCCTGCAAATTCTGGCCTTCGCTCAGCACGTCGGTGCTGAGCAGAATCTCGATCTCCCTTGCAGTCCCGACCCACTCCGGCCGTCCGTTTCTCTTCGGAGCAAAGGCTTCGACGATGCTGATCCGCCTTTTCGCATCGGTCCCCCCCGTGAATCTGTTGAACCCGGCGATCTCCGAGCAGAGCCGCGTACTCCGGATCCCGCGCGATCCAGCGGTACAGATACCGAGCCATGTCTCGAAAGGCGGTGAAGACCAGGATTTTCGTCCCGGCCGGCTGGCCGGCCAACATCTCGCGCAGCCGCAACAACTTCTTGTCGTCCGCCGGCTTGATCAGGTGGACCAGATCGAAGACGCCTCGCAGCGACTGCAGGTCGGCATCGAGCGCGTCGTTCAGACGCTGCAGGTCGTACGTGTCGGGCGACAGCCGACCGGCCTGTTTCAGCAGATCCGCGGCTTTTGGATGTGCCTCGATTTCCTCGTGTCGTGATCGCGGCTTGGGCATCGTCCGCTCGTCGTCGTCATCATCGTCCCGTGCGGCGCGTTCCTGAGCCTGGGCGTCGTCCTCCAGGTCGCGTTCGATCGTGCCCAACAGCTTCCAGAAATCCAGCGGTTCGAGCAGCACGCTGCCGTGGATATAGTGGCGGAACGTCAGAAGGTATTCCATCAGGCGAAACACCGAGATGCGAAACGCCGCCACGCTGCTCTCCAGCCGCTTGAGGTAGCGACTCTTGAAGATCCCGATCAACGCCTGGCCGCGGCCAACCAACATCCGATCCTGGGTTTGAGGGTCCGCCTTGTAGGTCTCCAGATCGTACGGGGCAAGCCGGAGATCCTCGATCGCACGGGACAATCTGTTGGTAGATGCCGGCGTAGGTGCCTTCCAGATCGTACCTGACCGTCCGCAGCCTGCGAGCGGGGAAGGTCACCTTTTTGCCGTCGATCACGGCCTCGGGATACGCCCTCTTGATGAACTGCCGCGTTCGACGGATGACGATCTCGTCGAGCAGATTGGAGACGGCGCGGCCGATCGTCCCGTCGCCGCCGAGCAGTTTGCGCCGAGCCGCCAGAAAGTATTTGTCCAAGCGTCCGATACCCGCTCCCGCAAAGAACGCGTTGTCGCCACGCGTGAAGAACTGCACCTGATGGTATAGATCCATGACCCCGTTGTTGATCGGCGTGGCGGTCATCAGGATCAGCTTCTTGCGGCGCCCGTGTGAACCTCTACCACCATTCAAGGCAATCAATCGGGACAGGTTTTCATAGCGTCCCGAGTCGCGGTTACGGAAGTTGTGCGACTCGTCGATCAGAATCACGTCGCACGCGCCGTAGCGATCGACGTCAAAATCAGGGCGACCCAACCGCTCTTGCCCTACGATGGTCGCCTGGATCTTCGTCTGGCGCAGCCGGGATTCCCACATCGGCCGCAAGGCCGCGGGGCAGACGATCAGCGCGTCCCAGCGGCGGTGGTAGGCAAAGTCGAGCAACAGTTGCAGGCCGATCCAGGTCTTGCCCAATCCCACCGAGTCGCAGATCATGACGCCGTCGTACTTCGCCAGAATGCGCCGCGCCCGTTCGACGGCGTCGGTCTGGAACTCGGCCAGATCGAGCGAGTACAGATCGGCCGGCACGCCCTCGGCCGCTTCGAGGTCAGCCCGGAAAAACTCGAACAGCGCCTTGAGATACACCTGATATGGCGTGTATTCCACACTGCCGAACTTGGATGTGTCCAGCAGGTCGATCAAGTCCTGTTTGAAGTCGCGCGACCGCGACCACTGGTCGTCGAACCAATCCGCCAAATTCCAGATGGCCAACGCCCCGACTTCGCCCTTCAACACCTGCTGCGACCGGAGGGAAATCTTTGAGCTGACCCGCGGTCGCGCTCCGCCGGCGTGGGGATCGACGTCGGCGTCGTCCGCCGACTCGGCGTAATGGCTGAGCGCCGCCTGCCGCGCGCGCTCGTCGCGCACCTCGTCTTCGGGGATCAAGCCTTTGTGGACGAGGTTCAGTTCACGGTTTGTCGCCAGCCCGGGACCCGTGAAGTTCGACGAGCCCACGATTCCCAGCACCGGTCGGAACCGGTCTAGCAGTCGTCTGCCCGGCGAATCGCCGTAAAACAGATAGCACTTGGCGTGCAGGAACGCCTCTTCATACAGCCGCGCCTCGACCTGCGGCCGGCTCAGGAACCGGATCAGGTCCTCGACCAGCTCCAATGTCGCCGGCGTGTACGGTTCCGCGCCCAGATCACCGCGCAACGCGGCCCGCAGCGCGGCCAACCGCGGCTTCAACCCCACGTCCTCGCCCGTGTGCGCGGCTCGGCGCCCAACAGCATCCGGACGCCTCTCGAACCCTTAATCGTATCGCGCACCAGCGCGTATCCGCGGATGTTGAAGTACGCGGTGGCCACGTCCATCGCCAGTTTCTCGTGGCTCGCCAGCACCTGATTCAACACCTCGGCCAGCGTGTGCTGCCGGTTGTCGATGACATAGGGGATCCGGGTCATGGGGCGTCCTTGTCGCTCGCTGTGCGCCCGTCAAAGCCGCCGCAAACCACGGTCGTCAGCCGTATAGCAAGCGACTCGCTGGCCTGCGCACCCAGCGCTACGATCCAGCTTGCACAGCGAAGAGCCGCCTACGGTACTACTAATCGCAGGCATCATGAACTTGTTGACAATGTTTTCAAACAGCAACAGCGTTAAGTTGTTGAAGGGTTCCATGTTGCGCGGGTGCATTCCCGTTTTGCGCCCTAAGTGCTAGCAGTGCTAGCACTTAGGGAATCCAGATCGCGTCGTTGGGCTCTAGTGGGAAGCCGGTATTTGGCTATGCTGATCTCCTGTGACGTA
>JAVYAJ010000324.1:0-12535 GCA_032229885.1 Candidatus Anammoximicrobium sp.
CGCAGCACAGAGGACAGGAAGAGTGTTGGCCGAAGGCCATCACCAACGTAGCCTGGGGCAACGCCCCAGGAGCCAGAGATGATAACAACCGTGTTGGCCGAAGGCCAACATCAACCTGTCACCGCGGCCCGGATGGGCCCGGATGCCCGGATGAATATGGCCTTCGGCCAAAAGAGGCACGCGCGGCGCCAAACCTGGGGCGTTGCCCCAGGCTACGGTGATCGGAGGCCTTCGGCCAAACAGATTCTTGGGTTGCGGGCACTAGCCCGCGTTAGGTGAGGGTATTGCAGACTAGCCACCGACCTGCTAGCGTCAATCTTGATTCTATGTCGTTCAAGACAGCCTCATTCTTTACTTTCGGCGCGCTCGTTTCTTTCCAGAGAGACTTTCGCTAGTCAAGTCGTACGTTGTGATCTCTTTCTCGACGGTCCTCATTTTCGTCTGAGGTGACTCATGTCTCGCGTTCGGCATTCCGGTTTCACATTGGTTGAGCTTTTGGTCGTAATCGCCATCATCGGATTGCTCGTGGCTCTGTTGCTGCCAGCGATCCAGGCCGCGCGCGAAGCAGCGCGGCGTTCTCAGTGCGTCAACAATCTTCGCCAGTTGGGAGTGGGGCTGCACAACTATCACTCGACCTACAACACGTTTCCCTCGGCCGGGTATGGCTACGGCGCGTGCACCGGCGGGACGGGCGACCCGCGAATTCTCAACGCCAGCGGCTGGTTGAGCATGCTGCCGTTCCTCGAGCAACAAACGTTGTTCGACAGGTGGAACAAATCCGAGTGCGTGTCCACCCAGAACCAGGCCTATTGCTGTAGTTTGGCTGCCGCGGGCGGAACCCTGGTGGGCGATCCGATTGCCAACGGAAACTATCTGGTCGTGTCCGAACGGATTCCGGCGCTCAGTTGCCCGAGTGATCCCGGCGATTATCGATTGACGGGCAGCGCGTACGGAATCACCCCGTCGTGTCCCGAGCCGGGCGCGAAGACGAATTACGACTTCAGCGCGTCGACAGACGAGATGTACAGCTGTACCTACTGGAAAAATGCTGCGCTGACTGCGCGGCCGATGTTCGGTCAGAACAGCACGACGACGATTCAAAAGGTGACCGACGGAACCTCGAATACGGTCGCCGTCATCGAGACGCTGTACTCGGTCTACAACGGCACCTGCCCGGCGTGGGGCTATCGCGCCTGGGTGCATGTCGGCATCGACTTTCGCACCGCCGTCAACAGATGGTACGTCCCGGCCAGTGGGATTCCCGAGGTAGGACGGTTGGCAAGTTGGGCGCAGGCAGGCAGCGGACACCCCGGCGGATGCCACATTCTGCTGGCGGACGGGTCGGCGCGATTTTTCAGCGAGGCGAATGCGCTGTCCATCCAGACTGCGCTCAAGACAATGGGCGGGATGGAATCGATCGATTCCTTTTAGGGCGTCGTCACGACGACGCGCTGCGCTCGGCAATCCACCGGAATGCCGCAGCCCGACCAGCGCGGCGACCTGAGCATTCAGGTTTGGACAACGCGCCGAAGACGCCGAACGCCCCAGCCTGTGAAACGGGATCTCTGAAGCGCGTCAAGCGAAGCGTCGCGCAGAACGAGCGAGTGAGTGAGCCGGAGAGCTGACGCATCAACAGGCCGCCATGCCCAGTCCATCCATCCACGCCGATCGGCGTTATTCGTCGACGGGAGTCTTCGAGGGAGAAAAGGAAAACGAACCGATGGCCGAGACGTTCGATTGTGCTCGCCGGGTTGGCGTCTGTCGGCAGACGCAAACCGTTACGAACGCTGTTCGTCGCACGATGGCTTGTCTATCTATGGCTTGCCTCTCGTTGGCTTGTCTAGCGTTGATCGCGCTTGCGGGATGCGGCACGGGCGCCCCGGCAGGGCCCGAACTGATCCCCGTCAGCGGGGCGGTCACCCTGGACGGGACTCCGCTGGCCCACGCGCTGGTGACATTCATCCCGGACGGCGCGACGCTGGGCGCTGGCGGAAGCGGGATGACCGACGCCGAAGGAAAGTATCGTTTGGTCTACGGGCGCGGCGGACAAGGCGTCGCGGCCGGTCAATACCGGGTGACGATCAGCAAACGCATCATGCCTGACGGTTCCGACGTGTCCGCGGACGACGACACCCCGCCCATCATGTCGCCGGCCCAGGAGACCCTGGCGGCAAAGTACAGCGACCAGACGAGCACGACGCTGACGGCAAACGTCGGTTCGGACGGCAGCCCGATCGATTTCGCGTTGACCAAGTGACGCCGCGCTCGCACGTCTCGTGACAGGTAGGCTCGCGCGTCGCGCGACAGATGGGATAGGGGGCGCACAGACGACGGCCTCATCGTTGCTCGACGACCACACGAGTGCCGCAAATCAGAATTGTCAGGTCACTACGGCCAGCTTTTCCGCAATCTACGCAGTGTCGCAAGTCCGGATCGACGGCCCATGACGGCCAGTTTCTAGCTAGCCTGCCAGCCCGAAACGCACCGTTGGGGAGACTATGAAGCGATAGAGGGACACGCTCCGTCGTGGTCGTCGCGTCCGCGCGGTTGCGGCCACGCGTGGAGCGTGGCCCTCCAGCGTGGCAGGGGATTGCCCGGAGGCGCGCGCTCCAGGCGGATAAATTAGCGCGACAACCCAAAGGTTGTGGCTGGACGATGCACTAGGCCTGCCAACGCAGCGCGCGCGGAACAGCGCGGACGTCGGCTATTTCTTCAGCAGGACCTGGACGTCGTTCTCGCCCTCCTTGACCTCGATCTTGATATCGCTGGCCGCTTCGCTCCAGTACTTGTCCGGCACGGCCGCATCGATGCTCACCGGTTTCGGCTCGTCGGTCGACGCGGCGATCTTCGGCGCAAGGTAGACCGTATACGTGTCCGTCGGCAGCGGCGCGGGCAACTGAAATGTCCCGCCGGCTTGAATGTCCGCGGACAAGGCCTGGCCCGATTGGAGACTGAGAAACACGACCGCCGCATCGTCGTACGGCTCGTCGTTCAGTTTGACGACCCCCTTGACGGTTCCCATCGGTTCAGTCGGCTTGCAGCCGGCCGCGGTCAGCGACGCGATGCACACGATGCAGGACAATGACCAGGTCAACGCCTGATGGCCGAGTCTTTGTTTTCCCACAGACAATTCCTTTCAGGACGCAGATTGAGGAACACGAGTCTGGCGGCCACCGCGACGGCGCCTCGACGGGCAGCGGCCGTCAGGCGCATGGAGAGCCTGGCCGACACGCGCGAGCAAGTGGTCGGACGCGTGGCTGCGAGCCTGCGGTGCACAGGCTCGTCGGGGCCTTCGCGGATGCGTCTAGCTTTTAGCGGTTCGCCAAATCGCGTCAATAGCTCTCGATCGGGTCGCCATCGTAACGACAGGCCAGGCGTTTGAGGTTCATAAAATCGATGTTGTCGGTCACGAAGCGGACGGCGCCATCCGCCAGGACGACGTTGATTCCGCCGGGATGCTGCGAGTTGATCACCGTGTTGTTGCGGTACATCGCCTCGGTCGCCCCGCCCTGAACGATATTCGAATTGGGGGCGAACCGCACGCAACTGGTCCCGGTCTGCCACAGATCGCCGCATGCGCCGCTGAGAACCGTGTTGGGGTGCCGCGACCCATACCAGCCGCCGTAGTAGTTCGAGGTCCGATTTACTTCGGCCACGAGGCCCGACTGCTCGGCCACCAACATCACGTTGGACGTGCCGTCCGTGGCTGCGCTCAGTCCAAAGCACTCGTTGGCGACCAGCAGCCCATTGTTGCACGACCAGCCGTGGCCACAGTCGGCGGTTCCGCGGTCGGGGTTCGACCCGGGGACGGGCCGCGCCGCGCCTTGGATGCCGACGTACTGGACGTTCAGTCCGCTGCCGTCGTTGTTCGACCCGGGCGCGATCTCGAAGGGCATGATCGGACTCGAAGGACATCGATAGCCCGGGAGATCAAAACGTTTCAGCACCTCGTTGCCCGCCAGAGCATTGGCCCCGGCGGCGCCGCCAGCCATGAAGTGGACGTTCGGGTCGGACGAGAAGTTCAACTGGTCGGCAACGGCGCTCTGCTCCATGAACCTCAGGATCAGCGCCCGCCAGTTGCTGCCGCTGGACGGCCAAACTACGCGCAGGTTGTACGAACCCAACGGCAATGTCTTGTACGTATCGTGATAATTATGCAAAGCGACGCCGATCTGCTTCATGTTGTTGACGCATTGGGTGCGTCGAGCCGCCTCGCGCGCAGCCTGAATCGCCGGCAACAGCAAGGCTACCAAAATCCCGATGATCGCAATGACCACCAATAACTCGATCAACGTGAACGCGCGTGAGTACCTGGCTTGCATAGGACACCTCTGGAGTACGGATATCAATCCTCGCGAACATTATCACAGCTTGACCAAACGACCGACGCGCGCTGTCGTGTCCGCCGTTCGCTCCCTTGTCACAGAGCGGTGTGGCCACGATAACGCGTGACTGGCCTGCTGATCACAATCCCCAAGGGTGGCCCGGCCAACAGCACGGTGGACCCGTTGCGGCAGCGTCGTTGTTCGGAGCGCCGCCTTCGGTCGGTGTGCCGCCTTGCGGTCGCGTGCGGCAAGGCCATACTGGGTGGGATTGTATGGTAAGGAAGACGCCATCAACTATACTCTACAGGACCTGGCGAGTATAGCCTGTTGATAGAGCGACAGCCGGATCCATTTGGGGCGCCCGGTCGGCGGGGTTGGCTGAACCGTGGCGACCGCGGGCTCGAAGCCAGGCGATGGCGCGGATCGTCGCGGTCGTGTTAGCTGTCGCGGCGTGAGGGGCCGCCGCGCGCTACGACTCGTGCCGCCCGCCGCAGCAGGCGCAGTCCGGACGTCGCGCCAATTGGATCGTGCGAGGCACGCCGTGAAAGCCGTCGTAGGTCAGCATCTGGCCCCATAGCGGGCGCCCCGTGCCGGACAAGATCTTGATCGCTTCGAGCGCGGCCAGCGCGCCGATCGCGGCCGAGATGGCGCCGACGACAGGAAACGCTTCTTCGAACGGCGGCGGCTCGGGGTACAGGCATTCCAGGCAAGCGGTCGCGCCGGGGCGGACGACGCACAGCGTCCCGCCCATTCCCCACTGGGCGGCGTCGATCAACGGGACGCGGGCTGTTACCGCCGCACGATTCAATCGCAGCCGCTCGGCGAACGTCGGCGGACAACTCAGGATCACGTCGCAGCGGCGAGCCAGCCGTTCCGCCTGCGCGTCATCGGGCTCGTGATCCAGCGCCTCGATCTCGATGAATCGGTTGACGCTGTGCAGCCGCGCGGCGAACTGAGGCGCGCGCAATTGGCCCAGCCCATCCTCCGATCCGAGAACCTGGCGATTCAGGTCGGGCGATACGAGCACGCCGCCGTGCGCGATGATGATTCGTCCGACGCCGGCCATCGCCAGCATCAGCGCGGCCGGGCCGCCCATGCCGCCGACGCGCGTCACGAGCGCGGTCGCCTGTCGCAGCCGCGTCTGGCCTGCGGTCGTCAGCACGCCGGCCCCGATCTGCCGACGGTAACGCTCGAGTTCCGCGGCGGTCAAATCCATGGAATCCATCAGCCCAGCCTTTCCGACCCCACCTGCGCCGGCGAATCCGTGAACGACACCGCCAGCTCGAGGGCGGACTTCAATCGCGTGAGAAACTCGGCGCGCGGAATCTTGCTCGCGCCCATGCGGATCAGATGCGGGCTGGCCTGCTGGACGTCGAACAAGACAAATCCGCGCGACTGGAGATGGCGGGCCGCCTCGACCAAAGCCACCTTCGACGCGTCGCGCACGCGGTGGAACATCGATTCGCCCGCAAAGAAGCCGCCCAAGGCCAAACCGTACAGGCCGCCCGCCAGACGGCCATCCTCCCAGACCTCGACGCTGTGCGCCACGCCCAGACGATGCAATTCGATATACGCCTCGGCCAAGTGCGGCGTGATCCAGGTTGCTTCGCCGGGCGCGCGCGGCTCGGCACAACAGCCGATCACACGGGAAAAGGCGGTATCGAAGGACACCCGAAACTGGCCGCTGTTGAGTCGCCGCCGCAGGCGTCGCGAAACGTGCACGTGTTCCAGCTCGAGGATCGCTCGCGGATCGGGGCTGAACCAGGCCAGGATCTCGGACTGGCCGTCGCGGATGGGCCACGGGAAGATGCCCTGGCGGTACGCCGTCAGCAGCCAGTCCGTCGTCAGCCGGCCGCCGATCATCAGCAGCCCGCCTCGGCTGGCTTGACAGACAGGTGGAAATTGAGGTGCGGAAGGATTGCTCTTCATACACCTTCAATCTAACCGCTTCGATCGCGAGCGAACAGTCCCGCGACCGAGGGCCGGCCACGACGGCGCGCGGGATCGTGATCCGGGTCCATCGGTGTGCGTTCGTGGTTCGTCATTCGCACACGTTCGCGGTATAGTATACAATTCACGGACGCCCGCCGCGCGCCTGTCCGCGCCAACTGGCCGGATCAACGCCGATCTTCCAGGCGGCCGTGTGCGGCGTCGCTGAATGCCTGGACCGAATGTCCGGACCGATCGTCAACAGACCTCGGACGACAACCGATACGATGCCGTCTCTCGAACCTTCGCTCCCTCCAGCTATTGAGCCGACGTCCGACGTCTCGCACCGCGCGCAAGCCGGCGGCGATGAGCCAAGCCATGTCGATCCCCGCCGATCCGATCCTGGGCCCACCGAGCGAAACCGGGGTGATCCGACCGGCTCGATGCGGGACGCGGCGTCGGTTCGCCGCCCGACGCCGCCCGGACCTGCCACTCCGCTTGCGCTGCGAGCACTGACGCTGGTGGCTCTGCTGCTGAGCGTCCAGTACGTGGGCCCCTATCTGCTCGAGCGCTATTACTATGCGACAGCCCGCGGCCGCCAACAAGCGGAATACGACATCGCGGCCGACGGGCTGCGCGACTTGCAGCTCGTCGCCCTGTCCAAAGCGAGCCAATTGATCTCGCAGATGGTCGGGCCGAGCGTCGTTCACATCGAGGTCAGCAGCCTGCACACCCGGCGGTCGCCCAACGAGTTGGCTCAGTTGTTCGGCCCGCAGATCGAGCGTTCGCGCGGCCAGGGCTCGGGCGTGATCGTCGATTCCGGTGGATATGTCGTCACGAACTATCACGTGATCCACTCGGCCGCGGAAATCACCGTGACGTTGCGCGATGGACGCATGCTGCCCGCCCAGATCGTGGGCGTCGACGTGCTGACCGATCTGGCCGTCCTGAAGATCGACGGAGACAAACTGATCGCGGCGACGTGGGGCGACAGCGAGCAGACGAGCGTCGGCGCGCTGGTATGGGCGCTCGGCAGCCCGTTCGGTTTGCAGAGCAGCGTCACGTTTGGGATCATCAGCGCCAAACACCGGGCCGGGATGGCCGGCGAGGTCTATCAGGATTTTTTGCAGACCGACGCGGCCGTCAATCCGGGCAACAGCGGCGGGCCGCTGGTCGACGCCCAGGGGCGGGTGATCGGGATCAACACGGCCATCCTGGGCGACGTCTACCGAGGAGTCAGCTTTGCCATTCCCAGCAGCGTGGCCCAAGGGGTCTACGATCGGCTGAAGGCCAACGGGCGCGTCGCCCGCGGCTGGCTGGGCGTCCAGTTGGATGACGTCTCCGAGCAGACCGCCGCTCGGTTGGGCCTGCCCAGTGCCCGCGGCGCCCTCGTTACGCTGGTGATCGACGACCCGTCCGTGCCTTCGCCGGCCCGCGACGCCGGCCTGGCCGTAGGGGACGTGGTGATCGCCTGGAACGGAACGCCTGTCAACAAATCGGCCGATTTGATCCGCATGGTGGCCAACACGAAGATCGGCTCTACTGCGCAGGTCGAACTGATCCGCCGTGGCCGGCGATTGTCGCTCGAGGTGCGCGTGGCCGAGCGGCCGGCCCTGTAACGCCACAGGTCTCGCCGGCGCGGCGTCGATTGCGGCCACGATCCTGCGCATGGCCGAAAACGCCCGCCCGCGCACCGCGGGCCGTGGCTTTCGCCGCACGTGGGCAGATTTCATCCGCGATGCGTCGGCACGACATGCGCGACGCCCTGGTTCGCTCGGCCTGGTTCGCTCGGCCTGGTTCGCTCGGCCTGGCGCTGCGTTGGTCGTCGGGGTTTGGTCGAAGTCCAGCCCGCGTTGCTTTCGGTTCGCCGAGGGCCGATCGCGCCTACGCCGTGGTCTTTTCGCGGGCGGGTCCAAAGTGTTCGCCCCACGCGATGGCCAGGTCTCGGCCGAGGTCGATCGCCCGCGTCATCTCGGCGGGAGGCAGCGGCTGGAACTCCTTGATCATCCGCACGTTGGCGCGGATCTGTTCGACCGAATGAATGCCCAGATTGGCCGACGCGACGCCGGGCGTGCTCAGCGCATACCGCAACGCCAGAGGCACGTGCTGGACCTCCAGCTGCGGGCGCTGCGGATTGCGGTAGTTCATCCCCGCCGCGCCGCCAAAGACTTTCATGGCGACGATCCCGACGTTGTGCTTCCGCGCCACAGGCAGGACTTCCTCTTCGAAGTGATATGTGTGGCGATCGGCAAAATTGACGATGGCCAGCACGACGTCGACTTCGCCCGACGCCAAGAATCGGGGAAACCGCGCCGCCAGGTTGTGGCCCGAGACGCCGATGAACCGACACTTGCCGGCTTTTTTCTGCTTGATCAGCCAGGTGAAGACGCCGTCCGGTTCCCAAGCGCGGCTGATGTCGAGGTTTCCCAATCCGTGGTAGTACAGCACGTCGAAATAATCAGTTTTCAACAGCTTGATCGACGTAGCCAACGATTTCTCGGCGTCCGCGATGTTGTTGGCGAACACCTTGGTCGAGAGAAACACGTCCGAGCGACGCTTGCCCAACGCCAGCCCCACGCCCTCCTGCGCGTTCTGGTAGTTTTGCGAGGTATCGACGGCAGTGACGCCTTCGTCCAACGCCACGTTGATCAACTTGGCGATCTCGGGCGGCGGCAGACTGCCGCACGCCGCGGTTCCCAGGGTAAACATGCAAACGGGCTCGTTCGTCCGCCCCAGGATACGGCGAGGAATGCCTCCCGGCGTGGGCGGGGGCAGCATCGGCAGCGGTTCCAGCGCGCCCGCCTCAGCCCCAGGGGACGTTGGATACGGCGTGTCGGACCCGTCGGCTGCGCGGACGCGCTCCGTGCCGATGGCCGCGGCGCCGGCAATCGCTCCCGCCTGGCAGACGAACGCGCGGCGCGATAGCACAGACGGTTGCGAATTCGAGCGAGTCGTCATGATCGTGTCTCCTGTTGTCCATGGTCATGCGCGGCTGACAGCGGCAATCCGCACAGACGCGATTATACTGCGCACGGCCGACAATGGGGACGCGCATGTCAAACCGAGAGCGATGAACGCAACCGGAAGTCCGCCGCACATCCGTCTCATTAGCCCCATTTAGCCCCATTTAGCCCCATTTAGCCCCATACGTCCCATACGTCCCATACGTCCCGTTCACGCTTTGTTCCCTACACTCGTGGGTTGCGGGCGCTAGACCGCGTTCGGTGCGGTATAACATCGAACAGAACCCCGCGGACGCTTTCTAGTTTTCACGGCGGCGCGAGCGACGCCCCGCGACGAAGACAGATCACGCCAAGCTCGATTGTACGGAGTCTCTGGCAATGGTGCGCATCACAGCAATCGTCATAGTTCTGGCTGCTGCGTTTTCTCCGTGTGCGCGCGGCGCGGCGCCGACCCAGGGCGCCACCGCACGAAAACCGGCGGACATCCTCAAGGAACCCGATGGCACGGAGTTCCGTTTTGCGTACTATCCGTCGCACGATTGTCTGCGGTTCTTGACGCTGACGCCTCCGCCGAAGTTCGAGAGCTGGGAGGTGAAGCTTGTCGCCGCGGGCCAGACGGCCGAACTGGCCCGCGCCGCCGGCCGCCTGCCCTTTCGCGCGTGCGGCGAGACGCTCGAGGTTCCCCCGCTCGAGGACGGCGACTACGAAGTGCAGCTCGTGCTGATCGCGGCCGATGGCCAGCGGCGCGAGATCAAACGATCGTTCGAGCGTCGCCGGTTTCCTTGGGAGAACAGCCCGCTGGGACGCGAGCGGGTCGTGATCCCGCCGTTCATGCCGCTGGTGGTGGATTCGGCGCAGGCCTCCGTGGCCTGTGTCCTGCGCCGGCATCTGCTCGACGGCGTCGGCCTGTGGCGCCAGGTCGCCAGCCAGGATCGAGATCTACTGGCCGCGCCGATGCGGCTGGAAATCGAGATCGACGGCCGAACGCATGTGGCCGCCGGCGGCCCGCCGCGATTCACCGACGTGGCCGCGGATCGAGTCGGCGGACAAACCTCGTGGACCGCCGGATCGGTCGGCGGTCGCACCGAGTTCAGCTTCGAATACGACGGGCTGACGCAGCTTGCGCTGCATCTCGAAGCGAGCGCGGTCCGCGTGGACGCCATGCGGCTGGTCATCCCGATGAAGACCGCCGAGACATGGCTGATGCACCCGGTCACCGACCTGTTGCGATTTCACTATGCCGGTCGCATTCCGGACGGCCGAGGGCGGCTGTGGGACTATGGCGGCGCGTTGCGCGACGTGAAGTACACGGGCACGGGTGACGCCGCGGCCGATGGGCGGGTGTGGGATTCGCGACATGTGGGTCGCTGGCAATTGCCCGGACCGTTCGTGCCGTACATCTGGTTGGGCGGCCCCGAGCGGGGCATCTGCTGGTTTGCGGAGAACGATCGAGACTGGTCGCTCGACCCCGAGCGCCCGACGCTGGAGATCCGCCGCCAGGGCGCGACCACCGCGTTGGTGGTGCATTTCGCCACGCGGGCGTTCACGTTGACCCGCGGCCGAACCATTGCTTTCGGGTTGATGGCGACGCCCGCCAAGCCAATGCCCGCGACGCCCGTCGACTTTCGTCGCTGGTGGGCCGGCAGCATGGCTGCACAAACCATCAACACGGCGCACTTCGGTTTTATGGGTGCTTGTTACTACTGGGGCGCGGCGGGACCGTGCTTTGCCTTCTATCCGGCCTTTCAGGATTTCAGCATTTACGACGAGTTCACCCGCGTGCGGCGGACGGGCAAGATCGATCCGGCCTACACCGACCGATGGCTCGAACGATTCGAAGCCCCCGAGTTCGAGCCGCATCGCAAGACCTATCGCGCCCACGTCAACTGGACGCTGCACTTCTTCGACGCCCCCGGCTGGCGCGAGGGCGCCGCGGCGGGCAAGGCAACCTACGCTATCCCGTACACCAACGCCCGAGCGATCAACTGGGGCCGCGAAGTCCGCACGTACGCGGACGAGTGGAGCACGTACGACATCGCCGACCCGCGGTGGCCCGGCGAAGAGCGGTTTCTGCGCGAGCCGAACGGCAGTTGGACGCTTGGCGCCTATGGCAAGCTCGCGACGCCGCGCGAGTTCTCAGGCGTCGCGTATGCCGTCGATCCCGTGCCCAGTTGGCAGGACTTGGTTCTGTTCTATCACCGCCGAATGCTCGATACGTTCGCCGACGGCATCTACTTCGACGATTATTTCCTCGTGCCCAACTACTGTCCGTTCGGTCCCGGCTATATCGACGACGAAGGCCGTCTGCGTCCCGGCGTAAACATCCTCGGATTTCGCGAGCTGGCCAAGCGGATCGCCGTGATGCAACATCAACTGGGCCGCCGCCCGCTGTCGTTCATCCACATGACGAACACGAACATCGTGCCGATGCTGTCGTTCGGCACGTTGCTGCTGGATCACGAGTGGCGCAACCAGGGAGATTTTGCCAAGCAGGATTTCCACGAGCGACTGAACCTGGACGACGACGCCAGTCTGCTGCTGGCGCAGAGCACGGGTTTCCAGAGCGGTTGCATCGGCGTGATCCATGACCTGCTGAGCGGTCCCGAGCGGGACCGCTTTCTGCGCAGCGGCGTGAGTGTGGCGTTGACGCACGAGATGAAGTTCCCGCTGTACTGGGAACCGCTGGGACGGGCGCTGGCCGAGCATCTGAGCAACTTTGGCTACGGTCTGCCGGACTGCCGCGTCTTTCGGTATTGGGACGAACCCACGCCCGTCACAACGCGCGGAGCGGCGGCCAAGACGCTAGCGCTGTGTCGCGGGGGGCAAGCCTTGATCGTCGTCGCCAGCTATGGACCTGCCGGCGAGGCGAGCGTCGAGCTTGACCGGCCCCAGCTGGGCCTCGCGGGCGAACTCGCGGCGGTGAACCTCGAAACGGGCGCCGCCATCGAACGGACCGGCCCCGGCCAATTCAAGCTGCCGCTTGCCCGGCACGATTTCCGCCTGATGCTCGTCAAGCCAGTGGGAGAATAACCGAGGTCGGCGGCGTGTGGCTCGCGTCGGCCAAGCCTGCGCGCGGCCAGCGCTGTACTGCTAACCTCAAACATCGCGAACTTGTTGACAATATTTTCAGGCAGCGACAGCGTTAAGTTTTTGAAGAGTTACATGTTGTGCTTACAGTAGCTCGTGTCTGTCGGAAAAGTCGTGTTTTCCGAAGGAGGGGCCGGCTTTTCCTGGGGGATCCGCTACGACCGTGGCCCTCGGCGGGTACGAAGAGTCTGACGGGACGGCAAGGGCAAGGCGGGGAGTCTCAAAAAGCTC
>JAVYAJ010000325.1:0-2327 GCA_032229885.1 Candidatus Anammoximicrobium sp.
CGCCCCAGGAGTCAGAGATGATAGCAACCGTGTTGGCCGAAGGCCAACATCAACGTGTCACCGCGGCCCGGATGAATATGGCCTTCGGCCAAAAGATACGCGGGCGGCGCCAGTCCTGGGGCGTTGCCCCAGGCTACGGTGATCGGAGGCCTTCGGCCAACAGACTCAACGTCCAAACGGGGCTGCCCGACTGCGTGCTATTGGCCGTTGGAGTCTTAGTCCGTATCGTGCGCGCGTGATACGAGCTAACACTCTAAACTCCCCAGTTTTCGGCTTTTGGGCCACGCCGCCTCACCCCCTGCCCTCAAGATCGACGCGTTTGCCGCTTGCCGACATCCGATCGCGCGTGTAGACTAGCAACTTAGCTTGAAGTGGCCCCTCGACGGCACGTACACGCACGCAAGGGCGCGAAAATACAAAGAATCGGAAAGATCGCTGTCGGCGGTTTGGCATCTTTGCGTGAGATCGTGTTCACAATTCGGCAACTTGTTTTGGACCAAATCCCGAGGGGTTTCAAAAGTTGAACCGCCCGATCAGATTTTGATTCAGGGCGGCTCATATCCAGGACGGCTCATATCCAGGACCGCGAATCATGAAAGAAGGCATTCACCCCAAGTACATGGTGACACAGGTGGTCTGTGGTTGTGGAAGCAAATTCCAGACGCGCAGCACCAAGAAAGAGTTGCGAATTGACATTTGCAACGTATGTCACCCGTTCTTTACCGGCAAGCTGAAGTACGTCGATTCGGCCGGGCGGATCGAAAAATTCCAGAGCAAGTTCGCGGCTGGCGACTATGCCAGCCTCAAACGGCCGACCAAGAAAACGACCAAGACGCCGCCGGCCACCTAGCTGCGCGACTCACCGCCTTTGACAGACACGTTGTGGACCTCGGTCGACAACGTGTTTTTGTGCGCACACTCGTCTGTAAACCCGCCCGACCGCCCCAGGCTTGACCTCGGCGCCCCTCGGTCGCCGGCGGGCGAGGCACTGGCCGACGGAACTCGCCCGACGGAACGCCTGTCCCTTTCTGTAGCCGCCGGAAGACGCTCCGATGCGCGAAATGCTGGAAGAAAAACTCGCCCGCTTCGAGGAACTCGAACGCAAGATGGCCGATCCGCAGGTTCTGGCGGACTCGAGCCGCATGGCGGCGTTGGCCCGCGAGCACGGTTCGCTCGGCCGCCTGGCGACGAAGTACCGGCGGTTCAAGAACCTGGGCGGCGAGATCGCCGAATGGACGGCGATGCTCGCCAGCGCCGACGAGGACGAACGCGAGCTGGCCGAGGGCGAGTTGCCTCACTTGCAGGCCGCCCGCGAAGCGCTGTGGGACGAACTGCTCGAACTGACGGTCGGCGGCGAGGACCTCCATCGCAGACGGTGCGTCATGGAGATCCGGGCAGGAACCGGCGGCGAGGAAGCGGCGTTGTTCGCCCGCGACCTGTACGAGATGTACCGCAAATTTGCGGAATCCAAAGGCTGGAAAGTTGGCACCTTGGACGCCAGCCCGACGGATCTGGGCGGATTCAAAGACGTGCAACTGGAGTTCGACGGCGATGACGTCTTCCGTCAGTTGCAGTATGAAAGCGGCGGACACCGCGTGCAGCGGGTGCCGGAGACCGAGGCCAAGGGCCGAATCCATACCTCGGCTGCCACCGTTGCCGTGCTGCCCGAGCCTGAGGACATCGAAATCGACCTCAAGCCCGACGATTACCGCAAGGACATCTTCCACGCCAGCGGACCGGGCGGCCAGCACGTAAACAAGACCGCGTCCGCCATTCGGCTGACCCACTATGAAACGGGCATCGTCGTCTCGATGCAGGACGAGAAGAGCCAACACAAAAACCTGGCCAAGGCGCTCCGGGTGCTGAAAGCCCGCCTGTACGAGGCCAAACGCCAACAAGAGCATGACAAACGCGCGCAAGTCCGCCGCACGCTAGTTGGATCCGGCGACCGCAGCCAGCGGATCCGCACCTACAACTTTCCGGAAAATCGCGTGACCGATCATCGGATCAACTTGACGCTGCACAAGCTCGACCAGATCCTGGAAGGAAACTTGGAGCCGATCATCGACCAGTTGATCGAGTTTGATCGCCAAGAGATTCGCGGCTCGCTGGGACCTTTGGATTAGAGTCGCGGTTCCCGTGATGCGCGCGACGCGCGGATCTTGTCCAGCGGTCTATACAGTACGCTTTTGGGTTATGGGCACTAGGCTGCGTTAGAGTCTTAGTTCGTATCATGCGCGCACCGTGCGCGCATCTTGTACATTAGTCTGTACAGCACACTTTCGGGTTGCTGGCACTAACCCGCGTTAGGTGAAATTGGAGTTGGA
>JAVYAJ010000326.1:0-17120 GCA_032229885.1 Candidatus Anammoximicrobium sp.
AATCTAAACACTCACACCATCGGCAGCCTTTACGAGGCGTTTGATCCGGCAACGGCGCGTTCGTTGGCCTCACGTTTGGAAATCCACCACACGCCAAAACACGGCAGTTGGCTGAATATGGCCGAGACGGAAGTGAGCATTCTCTCCCGCCAATGCCTGGATCGCCGTATCGACTGCAAAGAAAAGCTGACCCGCGAAGTCGCTGCTGGGAAACGGGATCGCAATACCAACGGCGCGAAAATCGACTGGTAGTGCACCACTGCCGATGCCCGCATCAAATTGAAACGGGTATAACCATCAACGCAAGGCTGACAGAGCACTAGTCGTGTCGAGGAACGTGCGACCGTGTTGGA
The DNA here is from genome assembly GCA_032229885.1 of Candidatus Anammoximicrobium sp. Classification (GTDB taxonomy): domain Bacteria; phylum Planctomycetota; class Planctomycetia; order Pirellulales; family Pirellulaceae; genus Anammoximicrobium. The sequence continues at coordinate 354 of JAVYAJ010000326.1, forward strand.
AGGTTACCATGCATAAGCTCCCCAGAGATTTTGACGGTGCGTTCTTAGTGGGCAGGACGTTGGAGTCTGTGCTGTTCAGCGAGAACACCGTATCTTTCGGATTTGGTGATCGAGTATCGGTCACGGTGTTTTCGTCCTTCCAACACCAATGCCCCACAGAAGCCGATCGACCGAATGTGCAGAGTGTGCCTCCGAGCGAATCAAGGCTAATGCAGTTGCTCGGACACACCGTCACACAAGCGAGTGGCGACGATGCTGGCACGCTGACGATCGTATTCGACAGCGGGCACGTATTGAAGGTCTTCGACGACGATCCCTACTATGAGTGCTACTCAATCAATGATGGACAACGAGAGATATTCGTATAGCCGGCGGCGTCTGGCAGGAATGGTACTGTCCGTTGCGACATAGGAGCCGTCCGTAGACACACTATCAGAAGTGAGGCTGCGTACGAGGTAAGGGTCATAATTCCAATTGCCGTGGAAGGCGTTGCGTGTAGTGTTGCTGTTTGCCATGCCCGCATCACTTATTCCACGGCCCTTGGTATAGTCGTTGTCATCCAATTGGCAGGGCACCTCAAGACCTATGGACATGCGGAACGATTCGAGTCCGTGTTCGGCGGCGCCCACCGCGGCGGATATCAACGGGGAAGCGCTTTACCTAGTTCGTCGGCTTCGTCTTTCAGCCCTAGACAACCTTCGGGGATGAATCCGGCTGCCAGACAATCGCGCCCCAACACGAGCCGGGCGAAGTCGGCCAGCCGCTTCTGTTGCTCGTGCGAGGTGCGGATGGTGGCCAGCATCGAATCCAAACGCATTGCTTCGGTCGCGTCCGCGGCCCGCTTTCGCCGTTGTTGGTAATCCAGCAGTTGCCGCTCTAGGACCTGCAACTGTTGATCGGCATCGTAAAGCGACTGGGCGCTGCGCGCGATCGACTTGGGCAGCTTCTGCCCCGCCGCCGCGCGGCCGACGCTGCGCCAGACGAAGTCGAGCCGCCGGACGATGCTGCCGTGGTCGGACCTATCGGCCTCGGGTTCTTGGTCAGCCTGTTCGACAATAACGGCGCTGCCCGTTTCGACGTCGCGCAGCCGACTGCTCCACGCATTCAAATCGCCCAGCCGTCGAGCCTGGTGGCGATCGAGCTCGACGTGCGCCGTCTGGCGCGTCCGGGCGACGCGCGCCGAGACCGAGATCCGGCCGTTGGCGGCGTAGCTCAATTCGACCTTGACCTTTGTCCCCTTGGCCAAGCCCGTCGGCAAATCGCGAACCGTACACTCGCCCAGCGACGTGCATTCGTCCGGAATGCGGCTTTCGCCTTCGACAATCGGCACTCGGACGTTCCGCTGGTCGTCGCGGTCGGTCACGAAGGTCTGCTCGACGCGGGTCGGCAGCGGCGTGTTTTTGGGGATGACGACTTTTGCGACGCGCCGCCGCGTACGGGTATCGATGCCCACAACGCCCAGGCTGTGCGAGTTGACATTGATCAGTTCACAGGCGGGCGTCGGACCGTCTCCGTGTTCGCGGGCCAATGTCGCCGCGTACAGGGCCGCCCCATGCGCGACCGCCTCGTCCGGCGAAGCCACGGCCGTGGGCGTCTTGCCCGTGACCCGCAGCAGCATCTCCTGCACCATCGGCATCCGCGAGGCGCCACCGACCAGCAACACGTCGTCGACTTGGCTCCAGTCCAAACCCGCTTCGCGCAGCACGAGCGTGGTGGTGGTCTGCGTACGATCCAGCAAGTCGCGGGTCAGTTCGGCGAACTGCTCGCGCGTGACCTCTTGTCGCGCCCGCAGCCCGCCGAAGTTGCACACGAGCGAGGTCTTCGACATCTGCGAGATCGCGTGTTTACAGTCCTGGACTTCGAGCCACAGTTGAATCGCGTCGTCAGGGTTGCCGCGTGGGTCCAATCCATGGACTTGGCGGAATTGTTCGGCGACATCTTGGACCAACCGGTCATCGAAATCGCGTCCTCCCAATCGCACGTCGCCATCGGTGGCCAATGCGCGGAAGCGGCGACCTTCGATCTCGAGGATCGTGACATCGAACGTCCCGCCGCCCAGGTCGTACACCAACACCCGTCGCGGCTTGCCCTGAAAACCGGCCTGATCCGGACCGAGGAAGCTCTGTTCGTAGCCGTATGCCAACGCGGCGGCAGTCGGCTCGTTGATGATGTCCAGCACCTCGAGTCCCGCCAGTCTCCCGGCATCCTGCGTGGCTTTACGACGAAGTTCGTCGAAAAACGCCGGGACCGTAATGACGGCTTGTTCGATCGGGCCGATCTTGCGTTCGGCGTCACGTTTCAGTTGGGCCAGCACGAATGCGCTGAGCACCTCGGGCGGCACGGCCTGGCCGCGGATCGTGCGGTGATAGGCGTCGCGTCCCATGTCGCGTTTGAAACAGTCGGCAAAACGGTCGGCGGCCATGATCGCGGCTTTGATCGCCGGGCGGCCGACGACCACTTCGTCGTCGTCGAACAACACCGCGCTGGGCGTCAACACCTCGCCCAAGGCGTTCGGGATCGACATCGGACGCCCCGAAGCGTCCAGATATGCAATCAGCGAGTTTGTCGTCCCCAGATCGATGCCCACCGGCGTCGGTCGCCGCTGCTTTTGATCGTCCTTGTGCGATGGAGATGGACTCATGCTGGCCTTTGCTTCGATCGTCTGTCGTGCGTGTTCAGGTACTCATTTATACCGCACGCGGTTGACGATGCCAAACTGGCGACCCGACCACGTGCGGTGCGCCGTTGGGTGTTTTTTTCACGACACGGGGCCGGCACGGACAAGGGCGCCGGTTTCATCATGCAGTAGCCTGAGACGCAGCCGGAAGCAAAAACGACAGGAAACGTCTTGGCCGAACGTCACCTTCAACGTGTCACATCCGCCGCATGAATATGGCCTTCGGCCAAACGATGCGCGCGGCGACCTTCCTGGGGCGTTGCCCCAAGCTACGGTGATCGGAGGCCTTCGGCCAAACAGAAACAGCGTGCAAACTGGGTCGACCGACCGCGTGCTGTTCGCCGTTGGAAATGGGAACACCCCAAGAACCACGGAGCCGAACGGTAGTTGCATCGTGGCGAAGCAATCCGTCATGTGCTTGCGGTAGCGTTGTACTACTAACCTCAAACATCGTGGACTTTTTGACAATGTTTTCAGGCAGCGAGAGCGTTAAGTTATTGGAGGGTTCCATGTTGTGCTTGCAGTAGCTCTGTGTCCTCTGCGTCTCTGCGTTTGATCGACGTCCTTGCGCGGACGAACTAGCCGGGCCACATGAAAATACGTTTTGGAAACGCAGAGACGCTGAGGACGCTGAGATTTCCGCGCCCGTCGTAGTGGGGAGAGATGTGACAGGCGAATCACGGCGGATGGACACGGATGAACACGGATAACAGAGATGAAGAAAAACGGTGAGACGCGACGTCTTTATTCGGGTGATTCATGGTCCTCTTCTATATTTCTTGGCCCTTGTTTGGTTGCGGCTGCTAGCCGCGCTAGGCTCGAACAGCACGGTCACCGCCATCGGGCAGGATCATGAACTGTAGATCCGGCCCAAACTCGGACAGCCGTACGATGTCGCCTGCCCGGAGGGGATACGCGCCGTTGGGCGGCAGCAGATCCTGATTGATGATCCACGCGCCGACTCCGTCATTGTGGAGTCGCCAGCCAAATTGATCGGCCAGGATTCGAGCTCGCTGGGCTTTCGAACCGGGATCCCGCTTCAGATCAAAACTTAAGTCCCAGTGCTTGCCGCCACCGATGGAGATCACGTCGTGCGTGAACCGCACCCACTCGCCCAGCCGCGAACCTGAGAGGATCAGCAATTCTACTGCCACGAGCGTCATTCCTCCATCGATGAGGCGGTCGTCGCACGGCATTGCCGCACGTTTTGTGGGATGCTCGGCGGCCGCTTTGGTTTGCCAGGCTCGTAAAACGCCGACTAAAAGCTGCGATATCAACGCTCAATGCGCAAGGCCATCCATGAGAATACCGTGCTGCATGATTCGCGCCCCGGATCGCGAACAGATCGAGCCCTTCATTGTTCTCTCAGCCGTTGTTTGGCCTGCTCCTTCAGATCGTCCGAAATGCCGGCTGCCAATCGGATAATCCGCAGCGTGGCCTCGTTGACGAGTTCCGTCGCCTGAGCGGGCCGAGCGGCTCTCAAACCCAGCTTTGCCATCCGCGTTGCCAACTCGAGCTGCGAGCCCACGATCGCCCGATCCGCCAACGCGAGCGCGTCCTGGGCAATGCGCCGCTGCTGAACGGTGTCCGACGCGTGTGCCAACTCGGTCTCGAGTCGCTGGGCTGCCTGTTCGAGGTCCTCGGCGGCCGCGGCGACAGGCGCGACCGATTCATTTTCCGCCATGCTGGTCGGTGGTTGCTGCGTCAAAGGGGCGTTCGTAGATGACTCGGCGTTCACAGTCGCGTCGGAGTTAGCCGTCGATTGGGCGTTCGCCGCCGAGATCGGTTCTTCGGACCGGGGCGCCGGATCTTTTTCGAGCGTCTCAGATGGTGTCTCGTACGTTGGCGTTCCGTCAACACTCGCGTTGTCCTGCGAGTGGATCGCTGCGTTCGCTTCCGACGTCGGCAGTGCGGAGGGCATCGACGCGCGTGTCTCGACCGGCGCGTCGTCTTCTTGCGGCATGTCGCCGGATTCCCGTGATTCTGCTTCGCCGCCAGGCAGGTCTGCTGCGAGATCGGGCGTCTTGGGCGGCGCCAGCATATCGGTCGGTCGGTCCGTGATCGACTGCACGGTCTCGTCGCGGTTGCCACTCTGCAGCGCGAGTGCGACCATCAAGACGACCGCGAGCAAAACTCCTAACGCCAGCGGCCAAACCCTTTTGAGCCGGCGCGCCGCGTGTTTGGCATACCCGCTCGAACCCGTAAAACTCGCCAGCGGCGGCGCCGCTGCGGATATCGGTGCTCGCGAAATCGGAATCGGCGCAGCCACCACAGGCCGGGCAACCGACGTCGCTGCCGTTGACCGTAACTGGGCGTCATACGCGGCCTTCCGGTCCGGGTTCAACAGGCATACCCGTGCCGACGCAATTTCCCCGAGGATGTGCTGCGAATGGTCTGCATGTTTGCCGATTTGAAACGCGCGCAAATGGACGATCCGCTGCTCGGCCGCGTAGGCGATCACATCGGGATCCGATTCGAACAACGTCACACCCAGCAGCCGATAGTAATTCGGCGGCTGCTCGGCAGGCGGAATCCCGAGCCACTTGTGGTAGGGGTCGAATTCGCCAGACACACCGTAACTCCGCGAGCTGCCCACGGCCAGCTCAAAAGTATAAGATCCAGCCTAAGAATAAACCGACGCATAACGGCTGACAAGACATATCGCCGCTCGGGCTTGGGCGCGAACCGTGCCAGAACGTCGTCCTGCGGCTGTACGCGTCGGCCAACCGCGGCGGTGCGGATACAGAGATTTAGCCATGTCCGATCTGCGTCGACGTTGGCGCCGCCATTTTGGTGGTTGATTTACCGCCGGCCTCGTCTGATGCAATTCGGATGCTGCGACGTATACCGTGCGCTACGATGACCGCGCCGGCGCCCGGTCGTCGGCGAATCACAGCGTGGCGGGCACGAGCGCTATTTCATACCGTGTAAAGTAGCGTCGTCGGCATTTTTCTGCGCGGGGCCCACGAACGGCCTATCTGTTCGAAACACGCTCCAGGCTGATTGCGACGCGGAATCCGACGCTGACACTCTGTTCGGCAGGCGTCTGGCCCTGACGGGATGCCGAGCCACAATCCCGAGCGTTTCCACGCCAACTGCCGCCCCGCAGGACGCGGTTCGAGCCTGTCACGGCGCCCGTCGGATCGGTTGCCGTCGCTGCCGGATATTCACCGAACCAATCGCTACACCATTCCCAGACATTGCCATACATGTCGTGCAGCCCCCAGGCGTTGGGTTCTTTCTGGCCGACCGGATGTGTCTTTCTGCCCGAGTTGTCAAGATACCAGGCAACACGGTCCAGACCTGCCGGATCGTCGCCCGCATGCCACTTGGTCGTCGTGCCGCACCGACAGGCGTGCTCCCACTCGGCCTCGGTCGGCAGTCGATACGTTCTGGAACCCGTCCGCCCTTCGGGCAACTGGGAAAGTCTTTGGCAGAACGCCATGGCCTGGTCCCAACTGACTTGTTCCACGGGCCGATTGTCCTCCTTAAAAAAGCTCGGATTCGCGCCCATTGCCCGCGCGTATTGCGATTGCGTCACCTGGGTCACGGACAGGTAGAACGGCCGCGTTATATGCACGCGATGTCGCGGGGACACGTCGACCGACCCCATCTCGAACTCGCCCGGCGGGATCAAGACGAACGACATGTTGTTCGCGTTCGCCCAGACCACCGGAACCTTCAAATGGGCGGCCCACGTCGCTTGATGCTGTTTGGCCGTCCGGGGATCGAACGGGGCCACCGCCAACGGCGGAGTTTGGGGGCCGGGACGTTGCTGGATCGGATCGCTCGACGCGGCTTCGCCCAGCTTGGCCACTTCGGCCAGGCGTTCCTTGATCTTTAACCCTGCCAGGCTGCCCGCCAGCCTCGGTTCTGCTTTGCGATACCACGCGCCCGCGCGGTGACGGAACGCGTCTTGCTCGTCATCGGGCCTCGACCCGGCCGCGTCCCACCACGCATCGCCGATCACGATCTGTTCGTCGGGCGACGCGGCTCCGCGCAGCTCGACGACGGCGGCCGCCTTCAACACCGGATCGCTGCCCAATGCCAAATACGGCACTCCTCGCTCCCAGTCGCCTTTTACGAGGCACAGATAGCGACCGGCCGTCAGATTCGCCGTAGGTTCGGTCGGCGCGTCTTCCATCACCGCGACCGCCCGGCGGTACGCCTGGACGGCCGCCTGTTGTTTTTTCAGCTCGACGGCCCGTTGCGCGAGATCCTTGGCGATGGCGAATTGGCGGGACTTTTGGGCCGCTGCCGTCGCCGCGTTACAAACATCCAAGGCCAGGTCGATTTCATCCGCATCCGACAAACCGGACACCACCGTCGCCGCAACCTCGGCCACCGCCTTGTGCTGGGCCAGCATCGTGGCGGCGCGGGCGGTCATCACAAGCGTTTCAGCCCGAAGCTTGGCTGCAGGTACGTCGAAGCGCTGGGCTTCGCTGTCGGCGGCCTGCAGCGCCGTCGTCGCGTCGCCCGCGCCGGCGGCGATCTCGCGGGCGATCATCAGCAGCGCGTACTGGTCCGCCGAGCCATCTTGCAGCTTCAACGCGGACTCGATCATCTTTGCCGCCACCGCCGCCTTGGCCGCCCCTGTCTTGGCCGCGCGAAACTGCTCGCCAAACAGTTCGTTCGCAGCCCGCCGCGAGGCGTTGATCGCCGACTCGTCGGGAACCGTGGCACGCTGCTGTGCGTCCACTGCGCTCGGTCCGCCGAGCGTCACGAACGCCACGACGCCGATGATCGCCAGCCGGCCGAGTCGTACGCACATGGTCGGTCTCCTTTGCGGATATTCTATCACACGACGAGGGCTGGCATACACAGCGCGGCCGTAGTCGCCAGCGATGGCAGCGCCACCAACAGCAGCGCTGCGGCCGTTTCCACCGCCACACACGCCAGCTCCCGCGGCTGGGCTCTGAACCATTCGTGATATACTTCGCGCGGCTCGAAATGGCACTTGGCACGGCGGACTTCAGTTCGCCTTTGTCATACGGAACCTGATGTTCGCGAGGCCATTCTTACCCGCGCTCGGTATAGGAAGCAAATCCGTCGTTCCTAACGCGGGCCAGCGCCCGCAACCCAAGAATCTGTTTGGCCGAAAGCCTCCGATCACCGTAGCCTGGGGCAACGCCCCAGGGTTGACGCCGCGCGTGCCTCTTTTGGCCGAAGGCCATATTCATCCGGACCGCGGTGACACGTTGATGTTGGCCTTCGGCCAACACGGTTGCGATCATCTCCGACTCCTGGGGCGTTGCCCCAGGCTACGTTGGTGATGGCCTTCGGCCAACACGCTTCCCGTCGTTCGTGCTCCGCAACAGTCATCCAACACTACTTCCACTTAACGCGGGCTGTCTCCAGCAACCCAAAAATGCGAGGTACAGACCAGTGTCCAAGATGCGCGCACGGTGCGCGCATGATATGGAGTAAGACTTTAACTCTGTCGCTGCCTGAGAACATTGTCAAAAGTTCACGATGTTTGAGGTTAGTAGTATAGGGGCCTTCTACTAGCGTCCTTCGATCTGGCACTTGGGCCAGAACTGACGGATGGCGTTGTCGGTGATCTTGGTGTCGTAAGGGTTTATCCACTCGAGCCGCTTTAACCCCGACAGCGCAGCAATCCCCTGGTCACTGACTTGGGTGAAGGCCAGACCAAGACGCCTCAGATTCGTCAATCTGCTGAGATAGACGATTCCCTTGTCACCGATCCGGGTGCCTCCAAGGAACAACACCTGGAGGCCCGAAATCATTCCCACCGTAACCATGCCTGCGTCGCGGACCTTGGTTCCGGCCAAACTCAACTCACGCAGATTCGGAAGAGTCCTGAGAAAACCCAAGCCTGCATCCGTGATCGCCGTATCTAGTAGACTCAACGTCTCGAGGCTCCGTATGCCAGCGAGATTCTGGACATCTCGGTCGTTGATATGTTTCCGCCCGTTCAGATTTATGCTGGTCACCACGAATGGCTCTTGAGGAAGCATGGACAATTGGTTCACGGACACGCTGGCGTCGTCGTCCTGAAGCTGCACCTGGAGCTGCCCGTTCTGCTGCAGTACCCAGATCGCTACCTTCTTCATCTGCGCGGCGATCTTCGGATGCAATGTTGGCCGTGGCGTCTTGTCCGCGCGGAGCAGCGATAGCCGGGATTCAACCTTGTCCTGAGACAGTCCAGTCAAGGACGGCAGGGCAAGCCGATACCAGTAGCCTGCTCGGGCTTGGCATTGTCGCGCGACATCCTCTTCATTCGTCGCCGCAAACTCCCACCAACCGTCGCCCATAGCCACCTGCTCGTCTGCACGGAACACGCCCTTGAGTTCCTTGATGGCCAATGCCTTCAGCGTCTCGTCGCTGCCTAAGGCCAAGTAGGACCGTCCCTTCTCCCAGTCGCCTTTGACCAGACTGTAATACCTGCCGACGACAAGATTGGCGTCTGGGTCAACCACGTCGACCTTTAGTCTGGCGAACGAGTCCTTGGCATCCTCGTATGCTGACGCAGTCTGTTCCAGGTCTTTGTCTTGCGCGACCATGTTCTTGAGGATTTCCAAGTCGCCGCTTCTTCGCGCCGCGTCGATGGCCATCTGGGACAGAGCCCGAGCGTCGGCGAAGGCATCCTGCTGTACCGCCTCTTTGATCAGGATCGCGGCCTGGGCGACGATTGTTGCCCTCTGTTTTGCCTGTTGCGCAGCTTCGGCCGCTTTCAGCAAGGTCTCGATCTTCGCAGGAAAGACCTCGATCGCGAACGTCGCCGCCATCTTGTCGACGGTGCGCACTGCCAGCTCGCCTTCGCCCGCCAGCACCGCGATGTCCTTGGCCACCTTCAGTAGGGCGTATTGAGCCGTTGGATCCGCTGCCGATTCGTCGGCCTTCTGCAGCAGTCTGTCGACGAGCGAGATCTTCTGCGCAAGCTCTCCGGCACTTCTGAACTCTCTGCCGTAAACCTCCTCAACCAACGTCAGGGCTCGCCGCAGCGAACCAGCGTCGGGAATCGGCTTTTTAGCCATAGGATCCTGGGCGCGAAGTGACGTCAATCCGACCAAGGCAACGGCCAAAACCGACAACCCGAGCGTTTCACGTTGACGCATCACTGCTTCCTTCGACTTCAGCGAACCCGTATCCTCAAAATAATGGGATCCTCGCTTTGATGGTAATGTTCGTCGGCTCTCATCGCAACAAGCAACCAGCAGGGGGTCTTCGGGTAGGCCGTCACATCGCGCGTTTGAAGCGGAAGGGCGCGAGCCCTCCGGTGTGTCTGCTGGCGGTCGATCCAATTGGTCCGCTACGAAGAACCTACCTATCTCGAAGGGCCGGACGGCTTGCGCCGTTCCGCTTCCATTAGCGGCGCATTCCCTGAGCGGTTACGCTGATCCTAGATCTCAACCGGACACGCATTGATCGAACGATCCTCACTCTGGGTCGTGCCCAGCGGTGCGCCGTATGCGTTGGCCTCGGTGAATCAGACGCTGTTCGCCGGTGGATGCGACGAGACCGCGGCCACTCGACGCGTCGGTCTGGACGGCGCACGAGCTGTCGAGCCTCACACGGCTGGTTCGTGCGCAGGCCGTGCGTCGTTCAAACACGACTCGACCCGCCGGGAGATCAGTTCGACGAGCAGGCGGTCAACGCCCAGCGGGGCCGTGACCAGATACGCCGCCGTGGGATGCCGCGCGGCGGCGGTGGCGGCGAGGGCGGGAATGTCGCGCTGCGCGTGGCGACCGGGCAGCAGCAAGTACGGATGGATCACGACCAGCTCGGCGCCGCGCGCGATGCACCGATCGAAGGCGGCGGCGAGTGTCGGTTCGGCCAGCTCCATGTGCGCCGGCTCGACGATCGCATATCCGCTGTGCTGCTGAAACAGGGCCGCGATCTCGAGCAACATCGCGTTGCTCGCTGCGTGGCGCGACCCGTGATCGACGATGATCACGCCGATCTTGTTGCGAGACGGTAGCGTCGGGCCTGAGATCAAGACGTCAGTCCCTCGAACAGCGGCGTCGACAGATAGCGTTCGCCCGAGCTAGGCAGGATCGCCACAATCCGTTTGCCCTTCCACTCGGGACGGGCTGCGACCTGCATCGCGGCCCAGACGGCGGCCCCGCTGCTGATCCCCGCCAAAACGCCTTCCTCCATGGCCAGCCTGCGAGCCGTGGCGAACGCGTCTTCGTCCTCGACGGTGACAATATCATCGACGATCGACACGTCGAGATTCTTCGGGATGAAACCGGCGCCAAGGCCCTGGATGCGATGCGGTCCGGGCGCGCCTCCGCTGATCACCGGCGAGCCCTTCGGCTCGACGACAATCGCCTTGAAGTCCGGCTTGCGAGGCTTGATATACCGAGCCACGCCGGTCACCGTGCCGCCCGTGCCGACGCCCGAGATGATCGCATCGATATCGCCGCCCGTGTCCTCCCAGATCTCGCGACCGGTCGTCGCCTCGTGAATCGCCGCGTTGGCCGGGTTGTCGAACTGCTGGGGCATGAAAGCATTGGGCTCCTGAGACACCATCTCGCCGGCCTTTTCGATCGCCGCCTTCATGCCGCCCGTGGCCGGGGTCAACACGAGGTTCGCGCCCAAAGCTCGCAACAGCGCCCGCCGCTCGACCGACATCGACTCGGGCATCGTCAGCGTCAGTTTGTAACGTTTGGTGGCGCACACAAAGGCCAGGGCAATCCCCGTATTGCCGCTGGTCGGTTCGATGATGTGCGTCTCGGGATTGATCTTGCCATCGCGTTCGCCAGCCTCGATCATCGATGCGCCAATGCGGTCCTTGACGCTGCTCAGAGGATTGAAAAACTCGCACTTGACGAACACCGTCGCGTGCTCGGGCGGAATCATCCGGTTGATGCGAATCATCGGTGTGTCGCCGATCGATAGGACCGCGTTGTCATAGACTTTTCCACGTGGCATGACAAAATCCGTCTAAAAAGGGTGATCGTTCGGGAACGAAGCGTGTTCGACGTGACGTGTGCGCGACGAGGCGAACAGTGCTATCCACATACAGCCATCATAGTGGCTTTTCGCACGCGACGTATTATAGGTAGGGAATCGAAAAATCCAACCGTGCAACTTGAGCGGAACGCAAAGCGGATCCCGATGGCCGCGTCGCCCATGCCGGACGATGGTTGTCTAGTCTATCAGCCCGGAGTGCATTCCTCGAGGCAAGCCCATGTCACGCCGGAGAGTCCCGCCTGAGATGCACGCCGAGGGGTCACGCTTTAGGGCCGCGCTGGAGGGCCACGCTCTGTCGTGGCCGCAGCCGGGTGGACGCGACGGAGCGCGTCCCTCCAAGCCGGCGCACTTCTCTATGGTCGCTGTCCAGTCATTTCGCGAGCGCAGGAAGCTCGCCCACCGTGCGATTGCCAACTTGTCCCACGGCGGCCCGGATCGAAATCCAGGGCGGCGGCGCCCCCTCGCGGCGGCTCGGCTGCCACGGGCTCACGTCGACGGCGTCAGGCGAGCCGGATGGTAGCTCGCCCAATAGGCCATCAACTGCTCGGCCAGCAGCAGCGCGACCAGGATCGCCATCAGCACTAGGCTGCGGTTCCCGCCTTCCGGACCCGCGGACTCGGCGACATATTCGTCCACGAATTTGAAATCGGCTTTGACCGGATCCAATTTGTCCAACAAGGCCTTGCCGGACAACAGGGCCAGATCGCCTTCGGTCGGGTCGACGTTCAGCGCGATGCGCCGCACGTCGGGCTCGCCCCCTAGCGTCGTCGGCCAGGCCTCGTAGATTCCCGCGCGATCCGTTGGGCCGTCGTCCGCGGCCGGCAGCGCGCGGCTGCCGCCGATCGCAACTTGCAGAATGGCCGCGTCCGATCCGGCTCGGGCGGCTGTCCGCTCGATCAGCTCGCGCGTGCCCGGCGACGCGCCGGGAACCACGAAGACGACATCCGGGCGATATTTTTGGGATTCGACGGCGATCGAGAAGGGGCGCCCGACCGGCGACGGGGCGACGGCTCGGCGCGTGGCGGCCAGGAACGACTGCAACTTGAGAATCATGACGACAAAACTGGGATCGTTGGCCCAATTGTTCCAAATCGGGGCAGCCGTCGTCAGCATGGCCAGCACGCGTCCATCGCCGAGCCTGTGTTCGACGGCCAACGGCAGCCGATTGCGCAGCCAGGCGGCGACCTGGACCGACGAGTCGGCTGTGGGCGACCAGTCGCGGGCGGGCCGCAGGCAACGTTCGACCGTGATCCGGCGGATGAACGGGTTGCGTTCACCCAGAAACACGCTGAACACGGGATGATCCGTCGGTTCGATGTCCGGCGTCTTGTCGTCATCCTGCGGCGGCAGGTCTTCCTCGCGAACCAGCGGGACCGGCATCAAGCCCAGCCCTTCGCGGTACATTTGGTTGGCGTAGAACGATAGATTGACCTCGGGGCCGACAAACACGCCCAATCCGCCGCCGCCTCGAACGTAGGCCTCGAGGTTCGCGATCGCCCGCTCGTCCAAACGCGGGACATCCAGCAGATAGATCGCGCGGTATCGGGCCAGCGCCTCGGGCAGCGCGTCGCGCAGCAGCGCGGGTGTGTTGACCTCGGGGCGGATCCCCGTGACGGCCCGCCCGCCGGGCTCGAACACCGATTGGAGGAAAAAGGCGTGTGCCTGTTGGGGCGAACCGTCCACCAACAGCACGGGCTCGCCCTCCGGAAACTCGACGACACACCAGCGACGGTTGTCGGCCAGCACGGGGTCGTCGGGCAGCGAGGCTTCGATCACGTGCCGACCGGGCTGGGGGAACAAGACCTGCACGCTGCGCGTGACGGACTGGCCGGGCGGGATCTGTTCGATCAAGACCGTCGGCAATTCGTCGCTTTTCGGTTGCAGATGGTCCGGCGTCGCGGTCTGCGTCGCATGGGGATCGTAAAAGTCGGTGCGAATCTTCAACTGGACGTTGCGGGCGACGTCGACGCCATAGTTCCTGACCGTCGCGTTCACGAACAAGGGCACCCCGGCGGCACGTGTTTCATTGGCCGGAGACACGTCGACCACCGCCAGATTCTGGCGGGCTTCGCGCACGCAGCCCACCAGATGGAGTTCGGCCGGCGCGCTGCGAACCCGTTCCAGCAGGTTCCGAACCTCGGCCGGATTCTCCCACTGGCGAGCGCGGAAATCCGACACGAGATAGACGCGTCGATTCTCGTGGCTCGTCGATTCGAGCAGGTCGCACAGCAGGCGCAGCGCGGGCGCAGGCCCGCTGGCCAGTTCGGTGGGCTGGAACGAATTCCGTTTGGTCTCGAGCGCCACGTCGAAGTCGGATTCGACGATTCGCCCGTTGAAGTCCAACGCCTGGTCGTAGCCCGCGCCGCCGTCCTCTGCGCCGGCAACGCGCGCGGCCCGCGACAGCCGGATCAACGTGAACTTCTGAGTCCCGCTGCGAGTTGCCGCCATCGCCTGGGCGCCGATCCGCTGGATCGCCGCCAGGCCGGCCTCGAACGCGCTCTCGCCGCCCAGGCGGTCGGACATCGAGTAGCTATCGTCAAACACGACGTAATGGTGTGTGGGCTTGCCGCCCAACCAGTCCAGCAACTGACCGCGCGAAACCCACCGTGCCAGCATCGCCACCGTCACGGCGACGGCGGCCATCCGCAGCAACAGCAACAGCAACTGCTGCAACCAGATCCACTTGCGATGTTTTTTGTAGCTTTGCAGCAGGAACGTCATCGCCGCCCACTTGACCCGGCGCTGGCGCATCATGTTGATCAGATGAATCAACAAGGGGACCAGCACCAGGAGAAAACCCCAGGTCAGGGGTTGATGGACGAATTGCATGGGCGTCAATTTCCGTGATGCATCCCCAGTCGATTGCTCAAAAACGCCGTCAGCGCGGCGTCCAGCGGTTGGCTGGTCTGAATCAGCGCATAGTCGACCTTGTGCCGGCCGCAACCGCGACGAATCTGTCCCAAGTACTCGTGCAGGGCTTCGAGATAGCCGTCTCGCAGCGCCCGCGGGTTGCAGTTCAGATAGTCGACCGACTCGAGTCCCTCGAATCGAGTCGGGCCTGCAAAGGGGAACTCGAGCTCGTCGTCGTCCAGGATATGAAAGACCAGCACGTCATGCCCTTGTTGGCGCAGCAGCTTGAGCCCTTTGAGCGTCCCTTCGACGTCGGCGAGCAAATCCGAGACCAGCACGACCATCCCCCGCCGCGGTAGAATCTCCGCCGCCGAATGCAGAACCGTGTCCAGACCGGTCTTGTCACGCGGCGCGGTCGCCGCCAGCGATTCGACCACCGACAGGATATGATTCTGCCTGCTGCGACTGGGCACTCGCGAACGGATTCGGTCGTCGAACGCCAGACAGCCGACGGCGTCGTGTTGGCGGAGCACCAGGTAGGCGAGGCAACTGGCCAGCGTACAGGCGTATTCGTATTTGTTGAGCGGCCCGCGGCCGTACGCCATGCTGTTGGAAACATCCACCAGCAGCGTGCAGCGCAAGTTCGTCTCCTCTTCGAACTGCTTGACGACCAGGCGATCATGCCGCGACCAGACCTTCCAGTCCACGTACCGCAAATCGTCGCCGATCGCATACTCGCGATGCTGGAGAAACTCGACCGATTGGCCGAAATACGGGCTGCGATGCAGGCCCGTCAGGAATCCCTCGACGACGTGCCGCGCCCGCAGTTCCAGCCGCGAGATCCGCTGGATGGTCTCAGGATGCAAAAATCTTTTGGAATCGGGCATCTTTCGTCAGCTCGTCTTCCTTGGTCGGTGTCGCCGCCACGAGGCGGTCGATCAGCTCGTCGGCCGTCTGGCCTTCGCTTTCCGCGGCAAAGTTCAACACGATTCGATGCCGCAACACGGGCTTGGCCAACATCTGGACGTCTTCGGTTGCCACGTGCGTCCGTCCTTGCAGCAGCGCGCGGGCCTTGCCGCCCAGGATCAGGTATTGGACGGCTCGGGGACCCGCGCCCCACGCGATCGCCTCGTCGATGAACTCCGGCGTGCCCGGATGGTTGACTCGTGTCTGGCGGACCAGCGATAACGCATAACGAATCACGTGATCGGTCACCGGCACCTCGCGAACCATGCGCTGTAGGTTCAAGATGTCGTCGGCGGTCAGGACGGGATGGATGTCGTCCGCCTGGATCGTGGTCGTCCGCCGCGCGACCTCGAACTCTTCGTCGAAGCTCGGATATTTGACGAACACCTTGAACATGAACCGATCCTGTTGCGCCTCGGGCAGCGGGTACGTGCCCTCTTGCTCGATCGGGTTTTGCGTCGCCAGCACAAAGAACGGATCGCTCAGACGGTGCCGCACGCGGCCGACGGTCACCTGCCGCTCTTGCATCGCTTCGAGCAGCGCCGCCTGGGTCTTGGGCGGCGTGCGGTTGATCTCGTCCGCCAAGACAATGTGCGAGAAGACGGGCCCTTCGAGAAACCGCCGCTCGCGCGCTCCCGTGCTGCGGTTCTCTTCGATGACCTCGGTTCCCGTGATATCCGCCGGCATCAGATCCGGGGTGAACTGAATGCGGCTGAACGTCAGGTTCAGCGTCCGAGCCAGCGTGCTGATCATCAACGTCTTGGCCAGGCCCGGGACGCCTTCGAGCAGACAGTGGCCGCGACAAAACAGCGAGATCAGCAGCTCTTCGATCACCTCGCCCTGCCCGACAATCACTTGGGCCAGTTGTTCGCGGATCTGAGCGCGAGCCTCCTGTAAGCGATGAAAAGCCGCCGATTGACCGCGAGAATAGGCTGCCGCGTCGCCGCCTGAATCCACCATTCGCGTACTACCTTTCTTTCAAAGCCCGACGTTTTGATGTTGCCGCTCATGCGGGCAGTGTCGTTTTTTCTGATGTTGCTGATTCTGTCGATTTCGTCAAGCTTGCCGATGGCGTTGAGTTTACTGGCATCGCCGCGCTGACGATCTTTGCCGTCTCGGCTGGCTTTGCCCCCACGTTGGTCGTTCGAAACCTTACGTTCGCCAGCCCGACGCGATCGGGCAAATTATACTCGGCACGGCTCAGAATGTCACACGAGAGGACGGGCTCTGGGCAAAGCGAGCCTCAAACGAAGGTGTCTCAACACAACGGACCAGACGGAAACCCTTGGGCAACTGGGGGCTCGGCGTGAGGCCGTTTTCACCATTGGCTAAGC
>JAVYAJ010000327.1:0-3492 GCA_032229885.1 Candidatus Anammoximicrobium sp.
CGCTTATCGTGCTGGGACTTCTTCTGTTTCTTATGCCTGGGTTGCGGACGACGTGCAGAACGTTTATGCTTAGCCATCCTTGGCTCTCCCGGTGGCTTTGGTGTTGTTGGAAAATCACCTAACCATCGTCGAGAGCCTTGTTTTTGCCAAGATCAATTTGACGACTCGGAGCCAAAATTCGCCTAAAGTGCAGTTTTTGGCACAGGGCGGCTCATGGCATTCATCCTGGAATGCCCACAAGCTAACCCATAGCGGGAAAATGATCGAGAGCAGTTTGGACCCACTGCCAAACTCGTATGCAAGCAGACGGCACGACCCGTCCCACCGCCAGCACCCCCAAGCCACTGTTCGCGGAACTAAACTGGTACATGCATCTTTCACCCACAAATTCTGCGGAAGAACCCATATTTGCGTCCTCCTTTAGCTGAAACTAATTAGTCCAGTGGAACAATTCGAGCAACATCTGGGCGTCCCTACGCACATTCCTCCACTCATCACGGTGTCGCAGTCCTTCTTCCGTCCACAACTCAACATCCTCTTCATGCCTGTCGCTCATCTCGTTGAGACGGGCATCTAGCGCGTTGACGGCGGATCGCTGTTCATCTGACATTGCGAAATCCGCGCGCTGCAACGCCAACCCAGACCAATTGAAGAATTCGCCGGCGATCCAATCGGCCACCGGTGAGCCCTTCGGAAAGCTGGCAATCTGATGCTCGGGAGGCAATGCGGCAAGGATCAGGGACCGTCGAAGCATGAGTTGCTCGTCTGGAGGAACATCCTCGTCTTTATGCGGCCATCCGAAAAGGGTAAGTGAGCGGGAAGCCTTGCTGCGAACTTCCTCCCATTCAGGTAGCGATCGAAGCGCCTCGTCGGTCCAAAAGTGGGTGTTGTGTTGACCACTCATTTGGCCCAACAATGCGTCCAGTTCGGCAAGACTGGCCCGCTGCTCATCGGTTAGATTTACATCCGGCCGTTGGAGAACCCGTAGAATCCAATTGCCAACGTCGTCGGCTACTTCATCCGCTACAGGAAACCCTTTCAGCCGGGCACTTTGGCAGTCAGCCGGGAGTGCCGCTTGCTGTAGTGCCTTCCTTAGCTGAACCATATTCAGGTCGACAAAGTTAACACTCATCGCAGAGAGCCCCACGTTCGGTGCAGATCACGTGCCGATCGACCGCCCGCTCCTATTTCGTGTTGTCCCAGTAGTCCTTTCGATACTCTTCCATTTCGCGGTGGTAATCCTCGCCGTAGACGTCGCGCTCGCATGCATCAAAAAAATGCGCCGAGCGACTGCCAAATCATCTTCGACCAGACAAGTGGCGAGAACTCGATACATACGTCTCTACCTGCACCGTTCCAGTCGCCCTCGCTGGCCTGTGCAGCGCCGGGGATAACCGCGACAGCAACGGCGGCGACAGTCCCACCCAAATATCTCAGAGTCCCCGATTCGCCGCTGCTGAATTTCCAATACGGATTTGGGCCGTGATGGCCACCGCCGGGATGCCATTCGAGCATCCGTCCGGTTTTCTGCCCATTCTGCACTTCCCAAAGTATCATACCTTCGCCAGCATGCTTTCCTTTTAGCATTGGCGTTTCTGTCCAGCCCAATCTCTTTAGCTGGTCGAGGATTTCACGCGCCGTCTGGTCGGTCGGGCGATGGGGACCCAATTTTTGCAGCAATTCAGTCGCAAGAGTCTTACCTGCCCGTTCGCAGGTTTCAGTTGTCCACTTCTTGCCGAGAAGTTCGGCAATTCCCTTTCATGGACTTAGCCCGCTAGGATCGGTGAAGTTTGTTGGACTGTTGCCGCTGTAGATACCCCAGTTCGTTCCATCTTTAATCGGGTCTTCGCTGAGCCAACGGCCGGTGTCGGTGTCGAGCCATCTTGCGCGGTGGTTTTGGTCGCCGGTGACTTCGTCGAGGATGCGGCCTGTGTAGGCGAAGATGGAATCGACGGCGGCGTTGGTTTCCGCCGTGATTTTGCCGAAGGCGTTGAATGTGCGGTGGTTTTCTACCGTCGTGGTGTCGGTGCCGCTGTTGTAGCTGGCCAGGTCGCGGATCGTGCCTTGATTGTCGGCTAGCGTCCACAGTACGTCGCCGGTCGCTTGCTCGTCGGCCAGCACCATATCAATCAGTGGGCCGTGCAGGTAGTGGTTCTGGACGTCGCCGTTGTTGGCCAGTGAGAGTGCGACGTGCTGGCCGTCGTAGATCAACCGTTGCGTTTCGTCGATAGCTGCGTCGCCATCGGTGTCCACCTCACGGCCAATCCGCCGATCGAAGGCGTCGTACGTGTAAAGCACCTTTTGCGTGAGCGTGCCGGCGTTGTTCTTGAAACTGACGCTCGTCAGCCGGTTACGATGGTCCCAGATGTATTCGACAGTTTTGTCGTCGGCCGGGTCGTTGGAGATGCGCACCTTACTGAGTGTGTTTCCTTCTGAGTCATACGTGTAGTTGTACGTTCCATCGCTGGACATCCGGTTGTTCGCCGTCGTCGTGTAGCTGTCCCCGTTGGCGGTGACGCGGTTGCCGTTGTCGTCGAACGTGTAGGCTTCGTCATTGGAGCTGCCGGTGCGGTCTGCGCCGGTCAACTGGCTGGCGGCGTCGTAGTTGTACGTGGCATCTTCGGCGCTGTACTGGCTGTTGGTGAAGGACGTGATGCGATTCGCCGCGTCGTACGCCCAGCCGTAGCCGGCGAAGGTAGTGCTGCCTTGAGCATGACGGAGCGAAGTCAATCGGCCCGTGCCGTCGTAGCCGTAGTTACTCTTGGCCACGAACTCGCTGGTGTCCAGGCTGGCGTAGCGGTTGATCTCGTTAAACTGGCCGTCGGCCAGATAGGCGAGATCGACACGCTTATCGGCTACGGTGTTGCCGCCCACAACGTCCTGTTGCGTGATGCGCGTCAGGCGGTTGAGCGCGTCGAACGTGTAGTCGTTCTGGAAGTCGGCCGTCGTGCCGATCGTGGCAGAAAGCTGCGTGCGGCGGCCGTTGGCGTCGAAGGCTTGCGCGAGCGTGACCGTCGGAGAAAGGCCCGCAAGCGACGCGGCGATGGCCGTCGTTTGGCCGAGATCGTCGTACGTGTGTTCGTATTGCGCGAAACTGTCCTCGACGGCGGTCAATTGGTTCGCCAGATCGTACGTCCAGTCGATCGTGTGGATCACCGTCGCATCGTCCGCCGGGTCCAACCAACGTTCCTCCACGCGCCGCTGGAGGCCGTCATACGCGTACTGCGTATGACGCCCGTTGCGGTCGATCTTCTGCAGCAGATTGCCGGCCGCGTCGTAACTGAACGATCGCGTGGCGTCCAGCTCGTTGGTCTTGGCGACCATGCGGTTCAAGCTATCGTACGTCCAGGCGGTCGTGTTGCCCACGGGATCGGTCAGACTGGTCAGATTGTTCACCGGATCGTAGGTGAACACGGTCACGCCGGACAGCGGATCGGTGATCGTCGTGTTGCGGTACAGGTTGTCGTAGGCGTAGGTGGTCGCGTTGTTCAG
>JAVYAJ010000328.1:0-2181 GCA_032229885.1 Candidatus Anammoximicrobium sp.
GCCCAACCGACGAAATGGCCGACGCGCTGGGCCGTCTGGCCGCGATTCGGGACGACGACGCCGGATCGCCCGGCGACACGCTCGTTGAGTACACCTACCTGGGCCTCGACCGGATCGTGATGGAGGACTACGTCGAGCCCGAGGTGCGGCTGGACTACAACAGCGGCACGCCCGGCGAGTACGCCGGGTTCGACCGCTTTGGTCGCGTGGCCGACCACCGGTGGTACGCCTATGGGGCCAGCGCCGATCGAGATCGCTTC
This sequence comes from Candidatus Anammoximicrobium sp., assembly GCA_032229885.1. Classification (GTDB taxonomy): domain Bacteria; phylum Planctomycetota; class Planctomycetia; order Pirellulales; family Pirellulaceae; genus Anammoximicrobium. The sequence goes on from JAVYAJ010000328.1 coordinate 261, forward strand.
GCGTATGGCTACGACCCCGGCTCGAACCGACTGTACCGCGAGAACACACTCACCAGCGGCTTGGATGACTTGTACGCCTACGATGGGCTCGACCGGCTGATCACGTTCCAGCGCGGCGAATTGAACGCCAACAAAGACGGCATCACAGGCACGCCAGCCCGTGAAGAAGATTGGTCACTGGACATGACCGGCAACTGGGCAGAATACGTGCAGCGGACCTCCGGCAACACCCAGTTGGATCAAGCCCGCACGCACAACCCGGTCAACGAGATCACTGCCATCATGGCCGCGACGGGGACCAACTGGGCCGACCCGGTGCATGACCGCAACGGCAACATGACCACCATTCCCAAGCCGGCTAATCTCGCCGACGGCCTGACCGCAACCTATGACGCTTGGAACCGGCTGGTCGAGATCAAAGACGGCCAGACGGTCATCGCGCGCTACGACTACGACGGCCTGAATCGCAGGATCAAGCGCCACATTGACAGCGGCGCCCCGTCGAACCCCAGCGGAATCGACACCTACGTCCACTACTATTACAACTCGGCCTGGCAGATCCTGGAGACCCGCGAGAGCGATACCGAGTCGGCCCAGCCTGACACCCTGCAGCCCAAGCACCAGTACGTCTGGAGCCAGCGCTACATCGACGCGCCCGTCCTGCGCGGCGAGAACACCGGCGCCAACGGCCTGTGCGACGACGAGCGCCTGTACTACCTGAACGACGCCAACTTCAACGTCACGGCCCTGCTGGACACCGCCGGCGACCCGGTCGAGCGCTACCTCTACTCCCCCTACGGCGCGGTAACCATCTACGACGCCACCTGGACCAACACCCGTAGCGCATCAAGCTACGCCAACGCGATCGTCTACAGCGGTCGCGAACTCGACGTCGAAACCGGGCTGTACCATTATCGGAACCGATACTACAGTGGCCCGTTGGGGAGGTTTGCGAATCGGGATCCGCTCGTGTACGAGGCAGGGTATTCCAACCTCTACTGCTACACCGCAAGCAATCCGATCAACGTGGTAGCCCCCACTGGCGAGACTCCTGTCGGCGTGGCTTGTTCCGCGGCGATAGTGACCTGTGGCCTCTGTACGGGTCCTTGTGTCCTTACGTGCGGTTACGTTTCAGATGTGGGCCAACTTGCCGGATGCCTTGAATACTGCTTTGGCCTCCTTCCAGTGTGGCATAGAACGGCATGCACCGCGTGCTGCGCGGGGCTGGTCACTTGCGGTCTTGTCTATACATAATTGAGAGGGATCACCATGTCACTCCTAGCCAGCGTCTCTACTTACTGCGAGGGGTTCGCATGATTCGGACACTAAACAGACTTGTTGTCCTAGCCGCGACGTTTGGCGCCGGGGCATTGGTGCCACGCGTTTTCGGAGTCGAGGATCGTGCCGCTCAGGTAGCTTGCCTTGCCTTCCCGTTTGTTATGCTGTACGGAGGGATTGCAATGGCCAGGCAACTATATCGTGAGCGGCAGCAAGCGCGCCAGTCATGAAGTGAGGCCGCGCGAGCGAAAACAGAACACCCTTCTTCGATGTCCTACAGCCAGATGTAGTGTCGAAAGAGTGACGACTAACAATGCCGACGATTCAAGTTATCTTTCACACTCAAGGCCAGCCGATAGAGGTCAACGCCCAGCGCCAGGCGGCCTACCCCTTTGGTAACGACATTGCTCACGGCCGCCGGATCCACGACCGGGTGACGACGCTCGGCGACGGCATCGACGGCGCCGTGCGGCGGATCAGCGCAACTTACGACGTGCGCGGCTTAGTCGAAAAGATTACCAGTTACGATGATGCCACGATCGGCAGCGGCAGCGTCGTCAACGAAGTCGTCCGGGAATATAACGACGTGGAGCTGCTGACCAGAGAATACCAGGAGCACGCCGGCGCCAAGGACGGCAACACA
>JAVYAJ010000329.1:0-3919 GCA_032229885.1 Candidatus Anammoximicrobium sp.
AGTAGTTTAAGAAATTGACCGCGCCACCCCTGGGCTGTAGCGTAGTATCCCCGCGGCAGCCACGCCCGAAATACGCGCCTGCCGAGACCAAAGTCTCTCCGGCATCAGGCCCTTCTCGCTCCAAACAGAGCATAACTCGTGTCTCTGCCTATGGTTTGGAGACAGACTCGAAGTATCATGCTGCACGGGTCGCGAGTATATTGTGCGCATCGTATTTCGAGGCGAACCGACGGCAGTGCGCCGCTCGCGACGTGAGCCTGCGCCGCGGCGCGCCCGGCGAGCCTGCGCGGCATCGACCGGTTTCTCGCGGACTCGCCCTCTCCGGAAAGTCATTCGATGTCCATGCCTTTGCCACCGCCGATGACGCTGGGTGAATTGGCGCGACACGTGTTGCGCCTGGCCGCCGACCAGGCCCAGACACAGGCGTTTCTCGATGCGGCGCTGCCGGTGGTGCTCGCGGCCAGCGGGGCCGAATCGGCAACCGTGCGATGCGTCGAAAGCGGCAGGTGGTCGGAATGGGGCTCGGCGGGCGCGCGCCACGAGCCGCCTCGGCGACTGCTGGCCGACGTGTTGGACCGCGAGCAGGCGCTGGTCGAGGGCGCTTGGACGGCTGCCCCGCTCGCGATTCGGGCCGGTGGCGGCGCGGTGCTCGCTGTTCATGCCGCGCATCTGCCGAGCGACCTACGCCGCCCGGCCTGCGACGAACTGGCCCACGTACTGGGCACAGGGCTGGCGACAGTTCGCCAGCGGGAACAGGCCGGACGCCGGATCGAACAGCTAGAACGACTTGTCGAGCTCGGCCGTCAGTGGAGTCAGATCCAGCGCACGGACGATCTGCTGCAACGGATTGCGGAGGAATCGGCCCAGTTGTTGCGGGCTGAACGGGCCAGCATCTTCTTGTGGGATCGGGCTAGCCGCACGGTCGTCGGACGGCCGGCGCTGGGCGTGACCGACGGCGAATTGCGGCTGCCCGACGACGTGGGCACGGTGGGGCAGGTCGTCCGGACGGGCCAGCCACGACGCGTGGACCGCGACACGGCCCAGCGCGAGATCGATCGCCGCGTCGACCACAGCCTGGGCTTCGAGACGCGGAACTTGTTGTGCGTCCCGGTCCGCGCGCCGCGCGGCGAGCTGCTCGGCGCGTTCCAGGTGCTGAATAAACGAGCGGGCGATTTTACGGACGACGATCAGGCGGTCCTGGTCGAGTTGGCCGCGTATGCCGCGGTTGCGCTGGCCAACACCCAGCAGTACGAGCGCCTGCTGCGAGTCCAGCGGCAGTTGACCGACGAGGCGGCCGAACAGGTTCAGATGATCGGCGAGTGTCCGGCGATCGAATCGCTGCGAACGACGGTCGCCCGCGTCGCCTCGACGGATCTGGCGCTGCTGATCGTGGGCGAGAACGGGACCGGCAAAGAAGTCGTGGCCCAGTCGATCCATTACCTCAGCCCACGCCGCAACCAACCGCTGATCACCGTCAACTGCGCCGCGCTCACCGAGACGCTGTTGGAGAGCGAGCTGTTTGGACACGAGAAGGGCGCGTTCACCGACGCTCACAGGGCGCGGCCTGGCAAGTTTGAGCTGGCCGACGGCGGGACGCTCTTCCTGGACGAGATCGGCGACATGAGTCCGGCGGGTCAAGCCAAACTGCTGCGCGTGCTCGAGGAAAAAATCGTCGTCCGCGTCGGCGGCTCGCAGCCGATCCATGCCGACGTCCGCGTGATCGCCGCGACGAACCAGAACCTGCCGCGGATGGTGCGCGAGCGACGGTTCCGCGAAGACTTGTTCTTCCGACTGAACGTCGTCCTGCTCGAACTGCCGCCGCTGCGCGAGCGAGGCGAAGATGTCCTGCTGTTGGCCGAACATTTCATCGCCGTCTTCAGCCGGCGGGCCCGCCGCCAACCGCCGCGGCTCAGCGCCGCCGCGCGCCGGCGGCTGCTCGCCCACACCTGGCCCGGAAACATCCGCGAGCTCCGGAATCTGATCGAGCGGCTGACGTACCTTGCTCCGGCAGATACGATCGAAGCCGAAGACCTCTCGTTCATCCTCACGCCGGATCCGCAGTCGACGGCCATCTTTGCCTTGGACCAGTCGCTGCAGGCCGCGACGCACAGGTTCCAGATCGAATACCTCACTCGCCAGATCGCCGCGGCCGGTGGCAACATGACCGTCGCCGCGCAGCGCCTGGGGCTGCATCGTTCGAATCTGTACCGTAAAATGCGAAGCCTGGGCATGAACCCCGGTGCGGACGAACCCTGACCCACGAACGCCATCGTTCCTCGCGTCGACCGGATGCGTTCGGAGAACCATGCTCCGTCGTGGCCGTAGGGGTTCAGAGCATCGTCGTGAGATTCACGATGCCGGAGGTCAGGAATACGGAGAGGAGATACGCGCGCGATGTGTTGCCAGTTGATCGTGTTGATCCAGACGGCGCTGAGCCTGACCGTTGCCGCCGCGCCCGCGGTGACGACGCCCGCGGCCGTGACGCCGCCGGCGCCGACCGTCGAGGTCGAAGAGGACGTCTATCGCTACGAACCGGCCAACAACGGCGCGGGGCCGATGTGGTGCAGCGGTTCGACCTGTCTGGTCCGAATCGGCGATCGCGTCTTTGCGAGCGGCCTGGAGACGCTCGCCGATCAAATCCCGCTGAACAACTGCCGCTGGCGACTGTACCATCGAGGCCCGGATGGCTGGAGCCTGTGGCAGGCCGATCCCAGCGGACGGACACGCGAACCCTGCCCGCTGGCCGCCTTTTCCGACGGTCATCTGTTTCTGTCGGCCAATCCCACGCTGACCGAGCCGGATCACCGGGCCGGTCCGGCGCGGCCCGAGATTTTGCAGTTTCAGGCCAGCGCGGCGCCGCTGGACCCGGCGGCGGCCGAGCGCCCGTCCGATCAGCCCACCGGCCAAACGCTCGTTCCGCTGTGGGAGGGCCAGCCGCCGTTCAGCGAACATTCGTACCGCAGCTTTGCCGCCGACGGGCCGCGCGGCGAGCTGCTCCTGTTGCAGAACATCGGCTATGGCCACGCCGAATGGTCGTTCCGCGACGCGGACGGCCGGTGGTCGGCGCAGGGAAAGCTGACATTCCCCTGGGGAGCGGATTATGCCCAGCCGGTTCCGATCCGGATCTGCTATCCCAACGTGATGCTGCGCGACCGCGCCGTGTATGTTTGCGGGGTCAGCGACATCGTCGAACCCAACCCAGAGTGGCGCGCCTATAAGAAGGAATTGACGGGTCGGGATTGGGATTACGATTTCCGACGGCTGTTTTTCACCTGGACCGACGACATTGCGCACGGCCAGTTCCACGACTGGATCGAGATCGCCAGCCGCGATTCCACGGCCGGCTGGATTTTTCCCGCCGACCTGTGGGCTGCGCCGGATGGTCGCGTCCACGTGATGTGGACCGAGCGGGCGATCGACGTCCGGCTCCGGAAGCGCTTCTTTCCCGACGCGAAACAGTCGCACGCGTTGAACTACGCGGTCGTCCGAAACGGACAGATCGAGTCGCGCCGGACGCTGATTTTGGCGGAGGAGGACGGCGCGGGTCTGATGCCCGGCGCCGCTCGGTTCCACGTGACGCCGGATCAGCGTCTGTGGGTGATCTGCTACGTCAGCGGCAGGGACGGCGACGGCCGCGCGGTGTCGGAAAACCGACTGTTCGAGATCCTCGCCGACGGAACGGCCACGTCGGCCGTTCGCGTTCCCCTGACCGCCCCGTTCACGTCGTTCTTTACCGCCACCGTGCGCGCGGGTTCCGCCCCTTCCGCACTGCTCGACCTGCTGGGCATCCGCAGCGGCAGCACCAACACGATCAGCTACGCCCGGATCCGTCTGGGGGCCGAGTAAGCCCGGAACCACGCAGCGCGCGATTGCAGGTAGACCACGAAAGGCGCGAGCACGCGGACGCGAGCACGCGGGC
>JAVYAJ010000330.1:0-6711 GCA_032229885.1 Candidatus Anammoximicrobium sp.
CCTGGGGCAACGCCCCAGGGCTGACGCCGCGCGTGTGCCTCTGTTGGCCGAAGGCCCTATTCATGCGGGCCGCGGTGACACGTTGATGTTGGCCTTCAGCCAACACGGTCGCTATCATCTCTGACTCCTGGGGCGTTGCCCCAGGCTACGTTGGTGATGGCCTTCGGCCAACACGCTTCCTGACGTCCGTGCTGCGCAACAGTCATCCAACTCCAATTTCACCTAACGCGGGCCAGTGCCAGCAACCCAAAAGTGTGCTGCACCGACTAATGTACAAGATGCGCGCACGGTGCGCGCATGATACGAACGAAGACTCTGACCTGGACGTCACACGGGGTCGCATCTCAGCCGTACGCTCGTTCTCCGTCCGCGGACGCCAACAGAGATCGTCCAAGTCCAAGATGAAATCGGGGATTCGGCCGGAGATCGGGCTCGCGCAGCCCTGGCCTTCCAGACATGCGGGCGGTGAACGGCGCCCCTACGCGGATTTCAACAGCGTCTGATACGCCTGGACTGCGAGACGATCGCACCGTTCGTTCTCGGGATGCCCGCTGTGCCCGAGCACCCGGTGATACGTCACGCGATGGACGGCGATCAGCGCGTCGAGTTGCCGCCACAGATCGTCGTTCTTGATCGGCTTCCACTGTGCGCCCTCGCGACGCCGCCAGCCGTTGGCTTTCCACTTGCCCAACCATTGAGCAAGCCCCTTGCCGACGTACTCGCTGTCGGTGAACAGCCGCACGTCGCACGGCCGCCGCAGGGCCTCGAGACCTTGGATGACGGCCATCAGCTCCATGCGGTTATTGGTCGTCACCTGGGCCGCGCCGCTGGCTTCTTTTTCATGATCCGAGTCCGCCACGCGGAGGATAAAAGCCCAGCCGCCCGGTCCCGGGTTGCCGGAACACGCGCCGTCGGTGAACAAGTCGATCTGGGGCAGCCTGTCGTCCGTCATGGCGCAATTGTGTCTCTGACGCGCGGCGGGCACAAGGCGCCCTGCGGCCGTCGCCCGGACCAACCCGCGGGAGATGGGCGAAATCAGGCGGGCCCCACGCTCGACCCACGCTCGACCACTTGTCGCCCTGCCGCGTACATGGTAACGTACCGATGTTACGATATGTGATTTCGTAATATACGGGCGCTGAATCGGCCCGAGCCGACCGCTGCACACACGTCGCCACACACACGTCGCCAGCCGCGCGTCAGCGAAATGTACGGGCAACGCGCACGCGCAGGGACGGAAACGGCCCGCCATCCGCCGGGGGACAAACCCGCTTCCGCGGTCGGTGCGGCCCGGGGCCTGGGAGACAGCGCCGCTGTCGCGCGGGCGCCAATCGCCGGTAGGATCGCGGCACGTGGCCACGTCCTTCGGATGGTGATTACGTTGGATTCAACCGCGACGCGAACACGACATGTTGCGTCACGGACGATTGTTGAACCGAGGAAGAACTGTACACCGTGAGGAGAACTGCCAGATGAGATTTCGTGGGACCAGCCCGTTGTGGGCGCTGCCGTTGATTGCCTGTCTGCTGGGCGTGTCGCCGAGCCTTGCGGCCGAGGCCGCCGCTGGCGGCAAGGCCGGTTCGTCTTTGTGCCTGGTCGGAGTTGGGCCGGGCGACCGGGATCTCGTCACGTTGCGAGCCTTGGACGTGATGCGGAAGGCCGATCTCGTGTTCGCCTCGCCTCGTATCCGCGAAAAGTTTCCGGCGGAATTGGAGGGCAAAGAGGTCGTCGAAGGTTTCTGGCGTTTGTTCCCGTACTACGGTCAGGATCTGGCCGAGGTGCCCCCGGCGCAACGCGGCGAGGCTGAACAACTGGCCGTTCGCCGAAACGAATTCATCGCCCGCGTCCGCGCGGCGGTCGGTGAAGGGAAGGCTGTGGCGATCCTAGACAGCGGAGACCCTCTTCTGTACGGCCCCTGGGCGTGGTGCTTGGAAGAATTTGCGGACCTGCATCCGTTGGTCGTCCCCGGCGTGAGCTGCTTCAACGCGGCCAACGCGGCCTTGCGGCGCGGCGTCACGAACAGCGAGCAGACCAAGTCGGTCATCCTGACGGCCGCGGATTGGGAAGGCAAGACCGACACGATCGACCAGCTTTCCAAGCACCGGGCGACGATGGGTCTGTTCACGATGCGGACCGAGTTCGACGAGTTCATCAAAAAGCTGTCCATCAACTATCCGCCGGACACGCCCGTGGCGATCGTCATTCAGGCGGGCTATGCGGACAAGGAACGCGTGGTCGAAGGGACGTTGGGGACGATCTCGAAGCAGGTCGATCCGCGCGACCTGCCGTTCGAGTACATGATCTACGTTGGCGAATTTCTGACCTATCGACACAAGAAAGCGAGATAGCCATGCAGAGCACAACAGCGCGTCGCGCGCCGAGCGGCGTCCGCCCCGTGGTGGCGTTTGCGGTCGGCGTCGTGGCGCTGATCGGCGCCGGGCGGTCGGCATCCGCCCACCAGGTATGGATCGAAACGGCGTCGACGGCCACGACCGCCGAGCCGCACGACATTCAGGTCTGCTGGGGGCATTCCGGTTCCAAAGAAGGCGGGTCGATCCTGGCTCGACAGCGCGATAAACTGACCGCGTGCGTCGCCGGCTCGCAGGGGAACAAGCCCGTGGCGCTGAGCGTCGCCGCCGACGCTTTCACCGGGCAATTTGCGCCCCTGGCTGGCGAGTGCCAGACAGTTGGGGCCGAGTTGCAGAGCGGGATCATCGACCACGAGCTGCATGGGATTCCGGCCCACACGCGGATCGTGATGTACGGCAAGGCTTGCGTGCGACCGGCGGACGGATCCGGCGAGCGTGGGCCGTTGCTGGGGCACGAGCTGGAATTGGCCGCCGTGTCCACGCTGCGCGACGCCCGCCCCGGCGCGTCGGTGACCGTCCGGGTGTTGCACAAAGGCCGCCCGATCGGCGGGCGCAATGTGCTGGTCTCGCTCCGCACGTTGGGCGACTTGCCCGCCGCGGACGACGCGCGAGTCAAGACCCGAGAATGGGCGATCGAATCGACGGCGGATCCAGCGACCGGCGAGGTTACGTTTCCGCTGATCGTCGGCGGCCAACACATGTTCTATGTCCGCTATTTCGACGAGACGCCAGGCGTCTACCAGGGAGATCGCCAGGACAGTTCGGATTTCAGCCACTTGCGCACCGGCGATAAGTTCGAACGGACGATGTACGTCGCGACGCTGACGATGCAGGTCGCGGCCAAGTAGCGGGATCCGCATCGCGCGGAACCTCCGCGTCTCGGGCCGTGCCCCGCCGATGGCCCGTCTGGAATGCGACACGCACGCCAGACGCGCCCGCTTTGGCCAGATGTCCGCGGGACGCGCCGATTCGGCCGCGCCGCTACGGCGCCACGGCGCCACGACCACACGGCCCGTGCTCGCGTCGAGCGCGGCTGGCCCACGGCCACGTCGCGGCAAACCGCCTGCGAACGAGGCCGCAACGCGCGCGCACAGGTCAATCTCATGCATCTTCACGAAGCCTTTCTGTCCAGCAGTCCGCAGGGGATTGCCGTGTTGGGCGGCGGAGCGCTCGGCGCGATCGCCGGAACGGCGTTGGGCTTGCGCGCAATGGATTACGATCACGTGCCGCGCGTGGGGATGGTCAGCTCGGCGTTTTTCGTCATCTCGTTGATCCATGTGCCGCTGGGAGTGACCAGCGTCCATCTGCTGCTCAATGGCTTGGTCGGTTTGATTCTGGGTTGGGCCGCGTTTCCGGCGCTGCTGATCGCGCTGCTGCTGCAAGCCGTGCTGTTCGGACACGGCGGCCTGTTGGCTTTGGGCGTCAACACGTTTGCGATGGGCCTGCCGGCCGTCGCGTGTTGGCTGCTGTTGCGTCGCGCGATCGGCGGGCGTAGCGATACGCTGGCCTTTCTAGGTGGCTGCGCCGCCGGGATGTTGGGCGTTTTGGGCGCTGCGTTTCTGGCCGCGTCGGCGCTCTGGATCGCCGGACGCGCGTTCGAGCTGGCCGCCAAGGCGGTGCTGGGCTTTCACGTGATCGTGGCCGTGGCCGAGGGCTTGGTGACCGGCAGCGCGATCGTTTTCTTTCGCCGGGCGCGACCGGAACTGCTGTCGCTCCGGCTGTCACACACGTCACACGAAGCAGGTGGGCCAAGATGACTGAGCTGCGGCGCGTTCGAGTCTCCGGAGGCGGCGTCCTCGAAATCAGCGTGTGCGCCAGCCCGCCTAGGCCGTGGCCCAGTGGCCGATCGCGCGGGCTGACCGGCCTGGCGCGCATGGGACTGGCCATCGCCGTACTGGCGTCGATCCCCGCGCCGACTGCCTGGGCTCACAAGATGATCGTGTTCGCGGCGGTCCAGGACGGAAAGATCCAGGGCGAGGTCTATTACCAGGACGGCAGCCCCGCGCAAGGGGTCAAGGTGGCGATTCTCGGCCCCGGCGGCGGCACGCTGGGCGCCGTAGACTCGGACGACGACGGCAAGTTCGTCTACCAGCCCCGCGTCCGCTGTGCGCACACGTTCGTCGCCGACGGAGGGTTCGGTCACCGCGCCGAATACACGCTGCCCGCCGCCCAGTTGCCTACCACGCTGCCGACGGATGACGCAGGCCAACCCGAGCCGCAGGGTGCAGCGACGGCCGGGCCGGCTGGCGCCAAGCACGTGCATCCCGCGCCCGCCGGCAGTCAACCCGAGTTGGCCGCGGAGATCGGCGACTTGAATCGCCAGATCGTCGCCCTGCGCGCGGATCTGGAAAAGTGGAAGTCGGCGTTGCGGCTGCAAGACGTTCTGGGAGGCGTGGGCTACATCTTCGGAATCCTCGGTGGACTGTCGTATTTTTTGAGAGGCCGGCGGACGGCAAACCATGGCGATCGCGGGTAACGCATCTGACGCGCCCGACATCACGACGCGCACGCCAGACGCAGCGGCGCCGAGCGGCGTCGATCCGCGCACCCGAATCCTGGCCGTCGTGCTGGTGGCCGCGGCCATCACACTGGCGCACAGTCTTCTGACGCTGGGTGTCGCCCTGGGGCTGGCCGTGATCGCCGCGGCGACGAGCGGCGGATCGCTGAGGGGCAAACTCGCGCGCCTGCTTCCGCTGAACGCCTTGGTCTGTGTTTTGGCCGTGTTCCTGATGCTCCAGGCGTGGTTGCACGAGGCGGCCGGCGAGCGCTGCCCCTCGCGGATCGAGCCCGGCAACGTCGAATCGGCCTGGATCCAACGCCCAGCCATGCCGAGCGCTCGGGAGAGCGCGCGTCTAGCGGCGGCCATCGGCCTCAAGGCCAACGCGATCGGGCTGGCGGTTGTCGTGTTGCTCGGAGGCATGGACAGCGTCGCGCTCGGCCATGCGCTGGGGCGCCTGGGAATGCCGCGGAAACTGACGCATGTGCTGCTGTTCACCGTGCGTTATCTGGAACTGTTGCAACGCGAGTACGGCCGGTTGCGAGCGGCGCTGAAGGTCCGTGGATTTCGCCCCCGCGCGGACTTGCGCACGTATCGGACGATCGGTCAACTGGTCGGCGTGCTGCTGATGCGGAGTCTGGACCGTTCGGACCGCGTGGTGGCGGCGATGAAGTGCCGCGGCTTTCGGGGCCGGTTTTATTTGCTGGACCGCTTTGCGTTCTCGATCCGTGATCTCTGGTTCAGCTCGGTGGTCCTCGGGGGCGTCGTGGTGCTGGCGGTGTTGGAGCGGCTATGAACAACGGCCTGATTTCGCTCGACGGCGTCAGCTTCGGTTACGGGCCGGATCGCCGTGTTTTGGATGGCTGCACCTTCCATCTGGCAGCTGGCGAACGGGTGGGACTGCGCGGCGCCAATGGCAGCGGCAAGTCGACGCTGCTGAAACTGGTCGTCGGATTGCTGCGGCCCAGCGCCGGAAGCATCGTCGTCTTCGGGAGGCCCCGCGAGGCCGAACGCGATTTCCACGAAATCCGCCGCCGTGTGGGCCTTCTGTTTCAAGATTCAGACGATCAACTGTTCTGCGCCACGGTCGCCGAAGATGTTGCCTTTGGCCCGTTAAACCTCGGTCGGACTCGCGATGAAGCATGGCAGATCGTGACGCGGACCTTGACCACGCTCGGCCTGCAAGGCTTCGAGACTCGCGTCACGCACCGTCTGTCCGGCGGCGAGAAACGCCTGGTCGCCCTCGCCTCGGTGCTGGCCATGGATCCCGACATCCTGCTGCTGGACGAACCCACCGCCGGCCTGGACGACGACGCTGCGGCTCGCGTGGCCGCCGTGCTCGAGACGCTTCCCCAAGCGATGGTGATCGCCACGCACGATGGCGATTTAGTTGACCGCCTAGCGACCCGCCGCATGCGGCTGACGGCCGGCCGTTTGGAAAGGATCGAACCCGTCGAAGATCGTCGATACTAATGGGTTTGGCAGTTGTCAGTTGGCAGTTGGCAGTTGTCAGTTGTCAGTTGGCAGTTGGCAGTTGGCAGTTGGCAGTTGGCCCCGGCCTTTCCTTCTTCCTCTGCGTCTTCGCGTCTCTGCGTGAGCCAAGTTGCGTCGTTCGTCCTCCTCTGTGCCGTGGGACGCAGGCCGTGGCGCGCTGCCAGCGCCGGGGACGCTGTCGGGCGCGTTCCCCATCCAACCCGTTCTGACGCAGTGGGTCGAGCAAACGGATCGGCTGCGGTGCGTCGCCGTGGGGCGCACAAAAAACGCGTCCCGACGCTCGACCGTCCGAGCGTCAGGACGCGCTGGTTAGAACCGATTTAGAACCGGTTCAGAAGTTGTTCAGAACAC
>JAVYAJ010000331.1:0-18596 GCA_032229885.1 Candidatus Anammoximicrobium sp.
CTGGGGCGTTGCCCCAGGCTACGTTGGTGATGGCCTCCGGCCAACAGGCTTCCTGTCGTCTGTGCTGTGCAACAGTCATTCCATGCCAATTTCACTTGACGCGGGCCAGTGCCCGCAACCCAAAGGTGTACTGTACAGACCAGTGTACAAGATGCGCGCATGATACGGAGTAAGACTCTATTGATCTTTTTTCACCTCTGTTGAATCGCGCAAAAGCTGACATGCGCCCCTCCGCGTCTCTGCGTCCGCGTCGTTCAATCGGACTTGACCGGCGGGCGGCAAGTGTCTATGGTCCCCGTGCCGAACTTTGTCTGGGCGGCCCGCTCGGGGTGCGTCTATGGATGGACGCCGCGCCGATCGACGCCGAAGGCTGGAATTGTCGGGCGAGATGCTGGCAGTGACTGCAGTCTTGTGCAAGGAGTGCGGTGGGGCATGAAGCCTTCAACCAAGCGTTTCCAACCGTGGTCGATCGCCTGTCTAGGGGTGTGCGTGGCGTTGCCGATCGGCTGCACGTCGCCGCTGCTGCTGACGTCTTCTTCGTCGGGCGGCAAAGAGGCCAGGACGTTGGCCGAAGTGACGCCCGAGCCGGAGCGTGACGACGTTCTGCTGGTCAAGGACGTATCGAAGCCGTGGGGGCTGAACTACACGACGCTCGAAGGCGTCGCCCTGGTTACCGGCCTGAGCAAAACGGGCAGTGATCCGCCGCCATCGCCGCAACGGGCGGCACTGCTCAGCGATATGCAGACGTACGAAGTCAAGAATCCCAACATGGTGCTGGCATCGGCGGAGACGTCGCTCGTTCTCGTACGGTGCTTTCTGCCGCCCGGGGTTCGCAAGGGCGACCGGTGCGATGTCGAGGTGCGCGTTCCGTCCAAGTCCGAGACGTCCAGCCTGCGCGGCGGGTGGCTGATGCGCGCTCGGCTGCGTCAAGTGGCCTTGGTCGACAGCACGCTTCACAGCGGGCACGTCGAAGGGCTGGCCGAAGGGCATGTGCTGGTCGATGCGTTGTTCGATGGCCAGACCGACAAGGTCCGCGAGAGCCGGGGACGCGTGTTGGGCGGCGGCATCGCCTTGGCTTCGCGATCGATCGGCCTGGTCGTGGAGAGCGAGCAGCATTCCATCCGGACCAGCTCGCAGGCGGCGGCGGCGATCAATTCGCGGTTTCATACCTACGATCGCGGAATTAAACGAGGGGTCGCGACGCCCAAGCGCGACGATTTTATCGAACTGGACGTGCATCCGCGGTATCGCCACAACCTGGTGCGATATGTCCGCATCATCCAGAACATCGCGGTGAGCGAGTCGCCCGTCGACCGCGTCCATCGACTGGAACAACTCGAACGCAAGCTGCTCGAACCCAACACGGCGCCCGCCGCGGCCTTGCAGCTCGAGGCCATTGGCAAGGAGGCCGTTCGGGTCCTGCAAAAAGGGCTGTCGTCCGGCGATCCCGAGGTGCGGTTCTACGCGGCCGAGTCGCTGGCGTACCTGGACGACGCGACGGCGGCGGACGAGCTAGCTCGAACCGCCCGCGACCTGCCCGCTTTTCGCTGGCACGCCATCGCCGCCCTGGCCGCGATGGATCACGTCGGCGCCTACGACGCCCTCGAGCGGCTGTTCCACGTGTCCAGCGCCGAGACGCGCTATGCCGCCTTTCGCGCGCTGCGGATGAAAAATCCGCTGGACCCGCTCGTCCGCGGCCGGATGCTTGGCGACGAATTTTCCTACCACACGCTGGACACCACAGGCCCGGCGATGGTCCATCTGTCGCGGTCGCGGGCAGCGGAAATCGTCGTGTTTGGGCAGAATCAAGAACTGGCCCACGTCGACTTTCTGTACGCGGGCAAGAACATCCTGCTCAAAGATTCGGGCGACGGCCGCATCAAGGTTTCGCGGTTCGCGCCCGGCGAGGAAGATCGGCAGCAGTTCTGTACACGAAAGCTCGACGACGTCGTCCAGACGCTCGTCCAAATCGGAGGCGGATACGACGAAGTCGTCGAGTTTTTCCAGGACGCCAAACGCAAAGAGTGCCTTGCGGCGCGCGTCGTCGTGGACGCCTTGCCGCGGCCCAACCGCGAACGCCGCTCGGCGGCTGACAATCCGTCCGACGAGCCGTCGTCCGACGAGGCGTCGCGAAACGTCGCCAGCCCCCTGCCCGATATGTTCCGTGAAAACGCGTCGCCCGGAGGCGACGTCCATTGGGAGGACGGCGAGCGAACCAGCCGCCTGTCGCCGGATATCAGCCCCGACGCCGCGGCGGAGGATGACCAGGGCATGTGGACCCGCGTCAAAGGTTGGTTCCGCCCCGGATGAACCGATGGTGGTGTGGGCGGCGAACGGTCGGCGCCCAACGTCCGACCGACGCGCGGCCGCTCGCCTTGACGCCACACCGTCGGCCCGGCACAACGGAGTAACGGGGAATCATGCTCAAAGCGCTGGAATTGATCGGCTTCAAAAGCTTTGCCGACAAGACGCGATTCGAGTTCCCGGACGGAATCACGGTCGTCGTGGGACCCAATGGATCCGGCAAGTCCAACGTCGTCGACGGCCTGAAGTGGGTGCTGGGCGAACAGAGCGCCAAGAGCTTGCGCGGCCAGGAAATGTCCGACGTGATCTTCAAAGGCGCCGGCAGCCGCAAGCCGTTGAACACGGCCGAAGCCACCGTGGTGTTCGACAACTCGCAGCGCGTCTTTTCGGTCGACGCGCCCGAGGTCCACGTGACGCGCCGCGTCTATCGCAGCGGCGAAGGCGAATATCTGATCAATGGCAAGCCCTGCCGGCTGCGAGATATCCGAGACCTGTTCCGTGGCACAGGGGTCGGCGTGGACGCCTATTGTCTGATCGAGCAGGGCAAGGTGGACAGCTTGCTCCAGGCCAACGCGCGCGATCGCCGGGCCATCTTCGAGGAAGCGGCCGGCATCAGCCGGTTCAAAGCCAAGAAGGTCGAGGCGCAACGCCGCCTCGAGCGGGTCCAACAGAATCTGCTGCGGCTGTCCGACATCGTCGAGGAGGTCGACAACCGCCTGCGGAGCGTGCGCGCCCAGGCGGCCAAGGCCCAGCGATACCGCGAATACGGCGAGCGGCTGCAACAGTTGCGAACCCAGGTCGGACTGACCGACTGGCGGCGATTGTCGGACCGGCTGATCGAGGTCGAACGCGAGCTCGATCAACTGCGAGCCGACGCGGCCCAGACGGCTCAGGCGTGTGCGTCGCTGGACGAACGGCTGCGGAGCGTCGAGGCGATCGTCGAGCAGGCCAGCGAGCGATTGCGCGCGCTGGACGCCGAACTGGCGGGGACTCGCGAACAGATATCCGCCCGCGTGGCGGCGGCGGACGAAGCTCGGACGCGCAGCGCCGAGTTCGAGGACGAGACGCGGCGGCAACGCCAGCGGCTGCGGGCGATGACGCATCGCGCGGGCAACCTGGGGAATCATCTCCGCACCGTCGAGGCCGGGCTGGCGCAGGCCGAATCCGAGCACGCGCGGGCGGCGAGCGAGTTGGCCCAGCGCCGCCGGGCGGCCGAGGAACTGGCGCAGCATCTGGCGCAGGTGCGCCAAGCGGCCGAAACGCGCCGTCGGCGACACTTCGAGTCGCTGCGGGCAATCGCCGCACTGAGCAATCGGATCGCGCCGCTCGAATCGGCCGTTGCGGCCGGAGCCGAGCGGGTCGAGCGGACGGAACGCCGTTTGGCGGAGCTAGACAACACAGTCGCCCAAATCGCAGCGGAATGGGACGCCTGTCGAGCCGCCGAAACCAAGCACGTGGCCGAAACGCTGCGCCACACAGCGGCGCTCGAGGCTTCGAGCGCCCAACTGGCCGAGCAGCGGCGCGTGCTGGCCCGACGCCAACAGGAGCTTGCCATCCTGCACGGCAAGCTGGCGGGCGCCACCCAGCGGGCCGAGGTGCTGGACGAGCTCGAGCGACAACTGGCCGGACTGAGCGTCGGCGTTCAAGAGGTGCTGGCGGCCGTCCGACAACATCCCGAGCAATTCACGGACGAGGTCCACGGGGTGGTCGCCGACCTGATCGAGGCCAGCGTCGAGTTGGCCCCGATGGTCGATGCGGCTCTGGGCGAAACAGCTCAGTATCTCGTCGTCTCGGGCAACCGATTCATCAAACGGATCGAGACCGGCGAGTTCCAACCGGCGGGCCGCGTGGGCTTGGTGCGATTGGACGCCCTGCCCGCGGCCTCGTCGCCGATGTTCGGCCCGCTGCTCCTGCCCGGTCGAGGCGACTTGCACGGACGGCCCGGCATCATCGGCCGGGCGGACCAATTGGCGCGGAGCGCGGAACCGTTCCGTTCGTTGTTGCAACATCTGCTCGGAGACACATGGTTCGTGCACAGCCTGGCCGACGCGTTGGCCCTGGGCAAGACCGTTGGCCGAGGCCTGCGGTTCGTGGCGACCAACGGCGAAGTCTTGCAGGCGGACGGAACGCTGGTTGTCGGCCCGATCCAGGTCAGCTCGGGATTGATTTCGCGGCGCAGCGAACTACGCGCTTTACAATCCGAACTCCACGACCTGCAGGCGCGAATCGCCCAATTCACGGACGAGATCGCGCGCCTGGATGAAAACATGGATCGGCACGAGCGCCAGCATCAGTTGTTGGCCGACGCCTGCCGCCAGGCCGATGCGGCTTTGGCGGAACATCGTGTCCGCGTACGCGCGGCCGAAGAACGCCATCGCGCCGTGGATCACGAGCGACAAACGCTCGCCGAAGAACGTCGAGCGGCGCAGACCGCGCTCGAGACGGCGCGGCGCCAACTGGACGAGGGCAGTCGCGAACTGGCCGAACACGAGACGGCCATCGCGGCGTTGGAGGCGGAAATTCAACAGGACGACCAGCGGCTGGAACAGATCAAGACCCAGGCCGAGCTGGGACGGACAGAGCTGACGCGAGCCGAGGTCGAAACGGCGCGGTGCGAGCAACGGCTCGAGTCGCTGCAGGTTCAGCGAGTCCAATTCGAGACGGACCAGCGCGAGCGCGCGCGGGCGATCGCCGATGCCGAAGCCCAGCTTCAACAAATCCTGCAACGCCAGGGGCAGACGGAACTGCACGCGCTGCGACTGGCTTCCGAGCTGGCGGAACTGTACGTTCGCAAGCAGCAGCTCGCCGAGCAGATCGATCGCCAGCACCAGACTCGCCAACAGGCCGCGAGCCAACGCGCCGCGTGGAACGCCGAGCTCGAGGGACTGCGCCACCGATTGCGGACAGTCGAAGACCAGCAGCACAAGCACGAGCTGGCCGCGGGTGAATGGCAGCACGAACGCAACGCCCTGGCCGCTCGCTTGCGCGAGGACTATGGGATCGACATCGCGGCGGCCACGCAACAAGAAGAGACGGCCGAACAGGAGCAACGTCGAGCCGAGGTCGAGGCGGAGATCAACGATCTGCGGAACAAGATCAACCGCATCGGGGCCGTGAACCTGGATGCGCTCGACGAGCTGGATGGCCTGGACCAACGGTTCCGCGCGCTGTCCGACCAATTCACCGACCTGACGCAGGCCAAGGAATCGCTCGAGCGAATCATCAAGAAAATCAACGCCGACAGTCGGCGGCTGTTCGTCGAAACGCTGGACGCGATCCGGGCGAACTTCCAGACGCTGTACCGCAAAGCCTTTGGCGGCGGTCGCGCCGATCTGGTGCTCGAGGCGGACAAGGATCCGCTCGAGGCAGGCGTGGAAATCGTGGCCACGCCGCCGGGCAAGCCCTCGTTCAGCAATTCGTTGCTGAGCGGCGGCGAAAAGGCGTTGACCGCCGTCGCCCTGCTGATGGCCATCTTTCAGTTTCGTCCCAGCCCGTTCTGCATTCTGGACGAGGTCGACGCGCCGTTCGACGAGGCCAACATCGGCCGTTTCGTCAACGTACTGAAGGACTTTTTGGCGTCGACCAAGTTCGTCATCGTCAGCCACTCGAAAAAGACCATGACCGTGGCCAACACGCTGTACGGGATCACGATGCAGGAATCCGGCGTGTCCAAACGCGTCTCGGTCCGCTTCGAGGACGTCAGTGAAGACGGTCAGATCAGCCCGGAAGCCGTGCGCCGCGAAGACGCCGCGCGCGCGGCGCCATCGGCCGCCTGACGATCAGGCCATGTGGCCGCAACCGGATGGACGCGCGGGACCGCAACGGACGCGACGGAGCGCGTCCCTCCAGGACGACGCCCTTCCCTGCGTTCGCCGCCCAGTCATTTCGATTGCTACATATCTCGTGCCAGATCGTTCTGCTGGTAATCTGGAACGACTTCTCGTTCCCTGTCCCGTCAATTCTGATTTATGGCATGATACGCGGCGGAACCTGGCGAAAGGCGAGTGTTCGGTGGGGCTTGTCCCGGCGGTCAGGAGGACGTCTTTTGGCGGGCGTTTCCTCGCCTAGTGGCTGGTGAGCTGAAAATCGGCCGATTCCGTTCCGCCCTCTGGAACGTCAAAGCTGAGCGCCGGCTTGTTCGGATCACTGTACTGCGCCGGGATCGACGAGCCCTTGGGCTCGGCGATCACAAGATGGTCGGGCGGAACCATGGGTGGCTCTTGCGGCGCATCGTCAAGGGCTGTCGTGAAATAAACTTGGTTTGTCCCTACCATGGCGCCCTGCTTGCCCGGGATGGACCCGCGGTCCAAACGGTACTCTCCGCCTGAGCCCGTCTTGCCCATCCCGACGAATTTCGCTCCTTCGCCGACAAACACCACGGTTACCCCTTCCAGCGGCTTGCCGTCAAGCGAGACGCTGCCGGAGACAGCGGCCGTTCTGACGTTCAGACCGGATTTTCCGCAACCGGACACCATGACAGCCACGGACAACAGCAAGCGCGCGACGCACATTGATCGGCCGATCATGTTGTTCCCCAAAAAGACGTTTCTCGATGTCATTGGAGCGTCGGAATGTCGCTCGAAAGCCCCACGTTCGAGCCAGACGCCCGCCCGAGCCCGCCGCGCCGCCTTGTTCTGCCGGTCCAAATCCGCTAGGGCATCTGCACCGAGTCGCCGTCATGGATGTAAGCCAGGCGGCAAAGAAGCAGGTAGTCAATGTTGTCGGGAACGAACCGCACCGATGCGTCGCCCAAGACGAAGTGAACGCCACCGGGATGTTCACTGGAAAAGACCCCGGCCGTGCGGCAAGTATAGGCGGGCGCCTGCTGGGTGGTGTTGATCGTGAAATTCATGACGTCGGTCCAAGCGTAGGTGATCGGCAAGCTGGAACTGGAACTGGTGGCCCGGCCGAACATGTGCGTATACAGGCCGAACATCGCGAACGGCCCCCAATGGATGCCGCCGCACGCCGCCGGCACGTTGTACAGCGCTTCGCCGACCGCGATGCTGTTGCTCAAGCCATCCCTGACCTGGGCCATGCGGCAACCTTGCTGCGCGCCGAACATTCCCTGCCGAATGTCCGACGTCTGGTTGGCGAAGGCGCCGCTAGTCTCGCTGAAGTGTCCCCCGGAAAAGAACCAGTTAGTCCGGTAACCGCCTTGGGGGTTCGTTAAGTAATGCTCGTAAGTTGTGGTGTAGGGCTTGAACTCGCCCTTGTTCCGAGCGCTGGGACATTCGTAGACCTCGATCCGCACCGCCAGATGCGGCGCGTTGACATCGGCGTCGACGATGTCGCCGGCGCCATTGCCGAGTCCTGGATAATAGCCCCTGCCGAATGCGTAGCTGAAATCCAGATTGTCCCACAATGCCTGCTGTTCGATGAACGGCAGGATCAGGGCCCAACCCGGCGTGTTCTTCACCCCACCGACGTAATTGGTTTTAGCCAACGCGCCGGAATTGATCACGCCCGGGGGAAATGTTCCGTGGGTGCTACAATAATTCTGCAGACCCAAACCGATCTGTTTGCCATTGTTGGCGCACTGAGATCGCCGCGCAGCTTCGCGGGCCGCCTGCACCGCCGGCAACAACAAAGCGACCAAAAGCCCGATGATCGCGATCACCACCAGCAGTTCCACCAAAGTGAAGCCTCGATGTCTTGGGTTGCGCATGAGACTGCCCTCCGAAGGATCGGGAATGAAAAGACAATTCCTGAAACGCAGGACACCTGGCCGAATCGCTCCCAGACAAACGACCAAGCCTGTGACGCCAAGTCGCATCGCTCGGTCTCGCCGTCTTGCCGCCTGTGCCGTCTTCATCGGGAACCTTTTGGGCTTCAGATACAACCGCGGTGCACACCTTACCAGCATATTGTACGCCGAGCCATTGCATTTTCAATGCCCTTTCCCGCCTCCGCGTCTCCATCGGTCTGTGGATCCGAAGTTGATCATTGCCAGGAACACTGCGAGATTCTGATCCTTTCGGCGTCTTTCACCGCCGACAGGTGCGCGTCGTAGCCAGGAACGGCCACGTTCACTCGGGCGACGATGGCGGCGGCCGTCTTGCGGCCCCGGACAATGGCGTCGGTGAGGCCGGCGTCGCGGCAGGCGCGCGAGGCGTCGTGTCCGCCACATTTGTCGCCTGGCGTAAAGGTGCACCTCTTCGTCCGCCAGGCCTTTCGGATGGCCTGATCGCTACGTCATCTTGTCGGTCGCATCGCCGACGAGCGGATTGGTGAATGCGGCATACTCGCCTCGATGCATCCCGCTTCCAGGCACTCGCCCTGCGAGCTGCGGACGGTTAGGCCGGTCGCCGGGGAACAAGGATTCTGTTGGATGCTCACCGATTGGTGCGGATCGTCAAGTCTTCGCGCTCTCGCAGCCGGGCGGCCCGTTCGACTTCTTGATCGCGCTGGTGTTCGGCGATTTTTTCTTCCCACTTGACGCGCAGATCGGGATCGAACACGGCTGCGCCGAAGGGCAGCATTCGCAGCGCGTTCCGCACGGGTAGGGCCGCCATCTGGACCGCTTCAGACCCGTTGATGGCCATCACGTGCAGCGCGGTCCCCGAAGCCGACGCCGTGGCCTTGCAGCTCGACGCGACCTTGTCCGCGACCTGTTTGCATTGCTCCAGGTGGGCCGCGTCGCTCAGCTTCCGGCTCCACGGCTGGCCGCTGCGATACTTGATCGACGGCTTGCCGAACAGGCCGAAGTGGAGCGTGATCCCGTGGGCGCCGTAATCGTATTCGATGCAACTGCTGGTGTAGGTCACCCGCGGCGCCCCGGGCAGCATCTGGGCGGGGATATAGCAGCGTTCGCCCGTCTTGGGATGGTGGACGACCAGGATCGAAGGTCCGCCGGGCAGGATCTGGGCTTGGAACGAACGGTCGCCGGTATAGTAGTATTTGTGAACCAGCACCGTCGGCGGGATCTCCACTTGCAATCCATCCAGGGTTTGGCGCAGTTCGACCGCGGGCCGACCCAGGGGATCGGCGCTGGGGTCCAACACCTCGATCTCGTCCGTCGGCGGCACGTTCCACGGTGGCCGATGGGCGGCCACGGCCGGCGTCGCCGCCAGCGCCAGCACGGCCAAGCCGAGCGCGATATTGAGCATTACGATTTTTGCCATACGTGCACCTCCTCGGTCGTCAACGGGGCCCGGTTGCCGTAGGTGAAGTCGATTTCCACATAGTCGATGGCGTCGAAATACCGACGGATCATGTCGGTGTTGCCCTGCCAGGGAAACCAGCGCGGCTCTTGGCGCTGGACCCAAAACGATGTCTCGCCCAGGTCGATCACCACCGGTTGTCCCAACGGGGCATCAAGCGCGGGCTCGCCCCCGGCGGCATAGCAGCGCAGCCGGATCCTGAACAGATTCCGCTTGATATGCTCGGTCAACTTGACGGTCGGTTGATTGGTCATCATGGCGCGGTCCACGTTCGAGGACCCGTCGTCGACAGGATTCTGGTCGGCCCGCAAGTGGACCGTCCAGTCGCCGTTTTCATACAGGTTCACGCTGATCTGCGAGATCGAGCAGTGGTCGATCTGCAAGCGGGGGCGTTCGACGAACTGGAACGTCTTGGCGGCCCGCAACACCGCGCCGTCGCCAGTTCGCCGCAGCTGTTCGCGCGCCAATTCGCTCATGTCCCCCAGTGGCAGCCGATCGCGGACCAGGTGCCCGACGGCGCTGATCGAGCGCACGGGCTGCGAAAAGTCCCGGTATTGATACTCATGATTGGGCAGCGCGCAGCGCGGCGCGGGACGGGTGGCGCCGCGATGCGGCCCCGCCGCCATCGCGATCGCCGCCGCGGCGACCACCACCGGGACCGCCAGATACGCCAAGCTTCGAGCTCGTTTCATGGTTCGTTCCTCCCCGACAGCGGGCGGTTAGCGCCGCAAGTCGGAATTCACCGTCCACTGCACTACTAACCTCAAACATCGTGAACTTTTAGACCATGTTTTCAGGCAGCGACAGCGTCGAGTTGTTGAAGGATTACATCTTGTGCTTGCAGTAGCTCTGTGTCCTCTGCGTCTCTGCGTTTCATCGACGTCCTTGCACGGGCGAACTGGCCGGGCTACAGGAAAATACGTTTTGGAAACGCAGAGACGCAGAGGACGCTGAGATTTCGGCGGCACGTCGCAGCCGGGAGAGACGTGATAGGCGAATCACGGCGGATGGACACGGATAGCGGGGATGAAGACAAACGATTAGACGCGATGTCTTTATTCGTGTGATTCATGGTCTTCCTCAATATTTCCCGGCCCTTGTTCGGTTGCGGCTGCGGGCTGCGCTAGGGACACCATCGTCAAGTAGACTGGGCTGGAGCGCCTCTCTCGAAACGCGTCCACGCCACGCTCGAGGCCCCCACTCGACGCGTAGCGCATTGGAGGGCCACGCTCCGTCGTGGCCGAGATACTGCGCCACATTCCACGCGCGCCCGCAACCGGGCGGACGCGACGGAGCGCGTCCCTCCAGGATCCCGTACCTCGCCGCGGGGGCGTTCCGGTCATTCCGCTTACCTCTATCGTGACCAGATCATGCTTCTGGCAATTCGCAAAGCCTCTCTCGTTCAGTATCCCATCACTTCGGATTTGTGGGACTAGTTGCCTCGCACCTTGTCATCGAGCTGCGGCAGGCGTTTCAATCCCGCGGCGGCTCGCGCCCGCAGATCCTGGCCCGCCGCCGGACCGAACGCCGCGGGCGGCTGCGCCGAGGCGGCGTCCACCTGCGTATACGACGTGCGGTTGACGGAGATCGGCGCTGCGGGCTGGATGCCGACGTCGCGGGCGCCGAGCGCCGGCGACGCACCGGGATCGCGAGTCTCCGCCGGGCGCAGGAATTGCGGCGGCGGCTGGTTCATGGCCTGTGGCGCGCCCGGATACATTTGGCTCGTGCCCGCGGGCTCGTCGCCCAACCGGTTGGCGGCGCCGTCGGGCGCATCCAGCGACGGCGCGCCGGGCAACTGCCACGAGGGACGCTGGGGACGCAGGGGACTGCCCTCGCGCGAATGGCCGGGGACGAATTGCGTTTCGCCGCGGTCGGTGGGCGCATAGCCTTCCTGGAGCTGGCTGTCGTGCAGGTTCGCCCCGGGGCCGGAGTATCCGTTGGGATGGATGCTGGGAACCGTCTGCTGGGATCGGTACAGGTCCATCCGCCGTTCGCCCGGCGGGATCCGCAGGAATTCGTCCACCTGCGAGCTGGAATGGTCGAACACCCGGTTCATGAGGACGCGTCGGCGGTTGCGGACGATGAACTCGTCGTTCGACAGACCGAGCGGATCGAGGTCGGCCACCACGGGGGCCCAGCGCAAGCCCATCAGATCGAACAGTGTGGGGAAGATCGTCGCCTGGCTGAGGATAACGTTCTGTTGCAGCGACGATTCCGCGCTGGGCAGCGGCCGGAACAGCACGCCGGCCACGGGGATATCCTCCAGCAGCGGCACGCCGCGCGCCGTTCGCGCGGCCTTCAGCGCGACCGTGTACCGGCTGACCTCGCGCAGCTCGTAGTTGCTCAATTGGACGTCCGTGTCCACGAAGTGCCGCTTGACTCGGCCCAGGTGTTTCTCGTCGGCCCGCACCGGCTCGCGGATGTTCGTGGTGTACATATAGTTGAAGTGGAACACGACGGCCTGGCCATCGGGTTGGATCACGGGGCGGATCTCCCAGCCGGTCCCGGTCTCGAACTTGTAGATCGCCGGGTCGGGGATCAAACCCTCGAGGGCCGCGCCGAACTGGGCCCCGCCGGGCCCCTGCTGGCCCAGCACCGTTTCGGCGGTGGATGTCGACAGCCCCGGCAGCACGTTGCGCATCGTCGCCAGGCCGCCGCTGGCGCCGGCGATCGGCGACGACGTGGGCTGGCCGCCGTTCAGCTTGGCCATGGCCAGGAAGGTCGGATCCTGGGCCAACGCGCCCACGTCGTCGATCATGGCCTTGGCCCCGTTGATGGCCTCGGCGATCATGATGTCGCGTTTGGGCAGATCGAACTCCATGGTCGCCTGGGGCGAGACCTTGGCGAACGCCCGGTTGTTGGCCAGCACGTTCGTCGTCTCGACCTGGCCCATCTGGACGTCCCAGAACTGGCTGGCCTCGCGCACCTTGCGGAACGTCGGGTAGTAGAACTGGGTGTTGAAGTCGTCGTCCAGGCACGTCATCAACCGCTTGATATAGGCGTCGATGTTCGCCGTATGGGCCCGCGTGCCCTCCAACAGCTCGATGTACTTGTCCTCCATCTCGTCGACCAGCATGTCCAAGAACTTCTTGTGGTCCAGCGGCCGCCGCGCCGCGTCGGCAGCTCGGCGTTTCTCTTGATAGAGCAGATCCGACGCCAGTAATGAGCCGAGAGCCTCCCGCGTGGTCGATAGCCCCTGGAACAGATCCGCGGCCGCTGTCCGGAGGACCAAGCCGTCGATCTCCTTCTCCGCCTCGCGCCAATCGGCCAAGATCTCGGTCCAGCGGATCTGGCACGCCTCGGTCGCGTTGGTCGCATCTGCCAAGGCGCCAAGCGTCCTGTCGACTCGTGCGCCCGCCTTTTGCAGACCGTCGCGGACGTGTTTTGCTACGTGGCTATAGTACTCGAAGACAGACATCATCCGATGCAGGTTATTCAGCAATTCATCGTCCGAGGCTTCCGCAGGTTTCGTTTTCAGAACGCGTTCCAGAATCTTGTCGGCCTTCTCCTTGTCGGCTGCTCGATGCCCTTCCAGTTTGTAGTCATCAAGGAATGTTTGAATCTGCTCGGCTTGCGAAATGAGTTCGTCTAGCTTCTTGCGCAGGAATTCATGATCTTCTTTACTATCTAGAGTCAGCGTTCCTTCCTTCGACACAGAGATCCCGATATCATGGTCCCACGGCAGATCGAAACGCAAGTTCATGTCAGGTCGCGCCGACGCCGGTTTCCCAATATAAAGCAGTTGAATCTTGTCGTGAAAATCCCACACGTTCTTGTCGTAGGCAAGCAGTCTGTTGCCTAGATCATTTTCATCGCCCAGGGGCTTCAAAATCTCTCGATAGTCGTACAGATCCGCAAGATCTTTCCCAAGCAGTTCGTTAAGCTTCTTGACAGCAGCCGGGCCTTGTTCCCCGTTCAGTCGGCGAGATAAGGGACCAAAGTTTGCTTTTGCGGCCTCATAGGAGTCCCCCTCAATCATCGGACCTGCTAACAGTCTGACCAAGTCAATCATGTCCACGATACGTTTCCGACTAGACTCCGCCATTTCTACGGCTTCTCCTGCATTCTTTGTCGCCCCGTCCACGTGCGCAGTCAGCACGATTGCAGGCTCGACGGCTTTCCGGCGTGTTTCCACCATCGATTTAGCGGCGTTTCTGAGATCCTCCTTGGCTTCGTCCTCGAGCTTTTGCGCGTCCTTGAGTTCCTTCAAGTAGTTGCCCTGTCGCTGCTCGATGACGGCGCGTTCCATCACCCGCTGCTTGACTTCCATTTCGACGATCAGGCGGCTTTTGAAGATCTGCGCCAGGCGGACGAACTCGCGTTGAATGGGGGTCATGGTGTCGTCGGCGGCGATCTCGGCATCGAACATCCCGCGGAGGGATTGGAAGCGGGCGTTGCCCGACAGCAACTGGAACTCGTCGCGTTTACAGTATTTATCGAACAGCTTGTGCTTGCCGTCGCAGGTCAGGCCGGCCTCGAAATAGTTCTGTTCTGCCATGGGCAGCTCGCCCGCCATCATGCCATCGAAGGCATGAAGGATCTCGGCTCGGATCGTGTTCTTGGCCAGGGCCATGATGAACAGCGCCGAGGCCAGGCTGGTCGAGTCCATCGAATGGAGCGACAACAGCTTGTTGCCGGTCTTGAGGAATTCCGAATCCATGGCCTCCAACTCGCGGATGAAATCCTCGCCGAAGAACGCATGGAGATACTTGCGGTCGCGCTCCTCCTGCGTCAGGCCCGGGATGCCGCCCAGTTCGCTGGCCCGCTGGGCGGCGACCGTCACGATGGCCTTGCGCAACATCTCGGCCGATTGGAGCGTCAGGAAGCGGGAATGATCCACGAAGCGTTGGATCCTGCCGGCCACGTTCTCCATCCGGTCGCCCTTTTCGCCGTTGATCTGCACGGTATGGACGGCCACGCGCACCTGGCCCACCGGCGCATCCAACTGGTTGATCATGGTGCGGATGGTATTGATGCCCTTGATCGGACCGCGCAATTGGATCAGGCCCTCGCCGATCACGGAGACGGAAACCTGGTTGACGGGATCCTTGGAATTGGGGTTCCCCGGTGCAAAGGTATCCGGATCCGCGTGGGCGGCCGCGACCTCGCGGCGGAACTGTTCGTCGCGAGCGCGGTCCTCCGCGGCCGTGGCTTTATGCCAAGCCTCCGCGGCCGCCGCTTCGATCGGACGCAACGCCTGGACTCGATCCGAAGCGGCCTTCGCGGCGTTGCGAGCCTGTTCGGCCACGGTCTCCAAACGCGCCAGATCCTGCTCGAGCTGCGCGGCGCGAGCCTGCAGCGCCGTCTGATCGCCCCCTGGCGCGCTTCCCAAGGCTGCAATTTGCCGTTGTTCCAAGGCCGCCTGGGCTGCGTGGTCGGCGGCCTGGGTGGCCCGGGTTTGGGCTGCTTGCAATTCCCGTTCGGCTGCGCGCGTCTGCCGGGCCGTCTCGCTGGCCCGGCGTTCCTTTTCTTGACGCTCGGCGGTTGCCTGGTTGGCGATCTGCCGCGCCTTGTCCGCTAGTTGCTGTTGCATCTCGACGGCGGCACGATTGTAGGACTGCGCATCGCGATTGATGATCTGGGCGATGCGATGCGCGTCGCGATAGTAGTACAGGCGCGAGACCCTCGTTTCGACATGGTCTGAAGGGTTGAATCCGTTGGTGAACTCGCGCGGTTCGGTGTATTCGGGGAACTCGATCTTCGGCGCTCGAGGACCGGTGATGCCTCGGCTGACCGTGGGGGCCTCGCCATCCACCGGCATGAACAGAGTGACGTGGTAGTCGTCCACCATTGTATTGCCGAAGAGGTCTTGAATTCCCTTCTTGACCGTGAAGTCATACACGCCGGGGGCCACCGCTTCACTGATCGTAAACGTAACCACGTTGTCCTGTTGGTTGAAGTTTGGCGCGCCCAAAGAAATGGTTACTTGAGTGTTTCTTTCGTCCTTCGACTTCATTTCGAACTGTGCCTCAAGGCCGGTTGCAGCGATTCTCACGTTCGGATCGAAATAGATCCGGATGGTTGTCGGCTTGGGCGATGTGGCCAGATTGATCGGATCTACCTGTTGCACGCTTGGCGGCGTGGTTCCGACGTGTACGGTAATCGGCCCGGTTCGCTTGCCAATAGTTTTGCCCTGCACGACGGCGGCGGTAAAGGAATACTTGCCATCGCGAGCGACGGTATAATTCGCGCTCCAGGCATCGCTTCCCGGCTTGGCGGTCGCGATCGGTTTTTCGTCGTCGCCGGAAAAAATTACCACCCGGGCGGAGGAGTCCTTTGGTTCGCCCCCCGAGAAAGTGATCTTGCGGTTGTTGGTGTTCAGAACCCCACCCGGCCCAACGTCGTTAACCCCCGTCTCGTCCGTCGGATGCTTAGCCTTGAAATCTGGAGTGGTACCGATCAATGTCGCGTTGACAGCGTTGAGATTCACTCTGAGAGTTCCCACAGCGTGTCCCGGCGCATTGGCACCCCCACTCACAACGACTACTTCGTAAGTTAGCCCAGCCGTTGGCATCCCTGGAAAGAGCAGCTTTGCGTCCCAAACACCGTTCGCTTCGACGTTCAGTTTTTCATCGAACACGGCTTCACCCAGAAAGGTCTTCTCGCCGGTGGAAGGATGGAATAAATGAAACGAGAGATCTTGGGACTTTGGAGCGCCCTGTCCTTGAAGACGGAAGTATTGGTCGTAGATGTCGATAGACGGCGGAACGGCGGAAACGCCCGACGGATCTGCATACTTGTTGTTTGAGATGTGCGTGATCGACGGTTGGGTCGGCGACTGAACGCTCGGTAGCCGCAGCCAGATAGTGCCCAGATCATCCGACCCGTTCATGAACGTAACTCTTTGTGTCGTAGTCTGTTCGGCAAGTGTAACAATCGCGGACCACTCAGACGCACCGTCTTGATTGACGCTGACCACATCAAGGGACGTTTCGAGCAACTTGGCGGTGAGGTCGCGGGGTCGCGGTCCGGTGCCCCTGATCGTTACGTTCTTGCTCGCGTCAAGTAGCAAAATCCTGCGTGTCGGCTCAACATTCCAGATGTAGTCACCTTGCTTGACTTTAGTGATGGCGGGCGGTTGTGAGCTTGGCTCTGCTCCAGGCGCGGCCAGGGCGACCCCCAAGGGCAAGGCCGC
Source organism: Candidatus Anammoximicrobium sp. (assembly GCA_032229885.1). GTDB lineage: Bacteria > Planctomycetota > Planctomycetia > Pirellulales > Pirellulaceae > Anammoximicrobium. The sequence continues at coordinate 16,603 of JAVYAJ010000331.1, forward strand.
GGACGCGACGCGAACGCGTGACTCGTCGGTATCGTTTACGGCGGCAGCGTTGCGAGGAATCGGCCCCAGCGGGGTATCGCTCGGCAAGCGATCGGCGATCCGGGCCGGTTCGCGCGGCGGCGATTGCGTCCGCACGCGACGGTCCGCCCGCGACCACAAGCCCAACCCACCGAGAATCACTAGAAGCACAAGCGACACGCCGGATCGCCAATCGCCCCAGGCCTTCATGGACACTCCCCCCAACCGCGATGAGCCGTTACGATGAACCCTGTGGCGGTGCGTCGTGCTGTCCACTGGCATCGCAGTGTGCTCCCACGCCCCGCCAATCAGGGCATCTTAATCAGGAAAATCGACGTATCTGCTACAAAACTGAAAATACATCGTGGAAAATTTTCTATGCGATAAGGCAGGTAATCTGGGATGTTGTGTCTGGCTGTATTGCGGGCGAACGAGCCGGATTGGCGTTTAATCCCATGCTTGCAGTGGTGGTGAAGGTACTGCTGATGGCTAGGGCATGCCACATAAAGTACTGTGATTACGCAAGATTTATCGTAAAGCGAAATGATACAGGCGCTGCGTGATGGAAGTCAGATAGCTGTTCAGAATAATCGGTTTGACACCATCACATTTATCAAGTATGCTCACCCCACTTTGAGTGACAGAGTGGTCTAAGTTCCACGCGCATGGTAGCGATAGGCTGCGCGGTCCTCTGGTGGTAGGAAAGTAAGCCGTCGATGCGAGGAGGGGCTGTATGGCCGAAAAAGTTGGTGATTGTGTCAAGGTGAAAAGCCCAAGTTATCCTGGGACCCTCAAGAACCCCCGAGAGGGACGTATCCAGGAGATTGAGCGCACCAAGAGCGGAAAAATATTGTTCAAAGTCGTGTTCAAGTTCCGTAAGGGCCTCGCGATCCCCGCATTGCTTCCTCGCGAGGATTTGATCTTCTGTGAAGAGTGCCCACACAATTGGTCAATCGATGAGGATTTCAATCTACGCGAGGCGTGATCGACGATCGGCTTGCTGTCGTACAACGCAGGTGCGGTTGCTAGCACCCGTTATACTAACCTGAAGTTCCCTGGCGGGAATCCACGCAACATTCAATTGAGAAAGGGCTTGCGCGCTCTTTAGGGTGTAAACTGGGCGCGTGTAAAAGCCCGCGCGAAGTTGTTTCTGCACCGAAGGTTACAGATTAGGCGCCTGCGTAAGTCTGCGCATTCAAAAGTGCAGTAACTCGCAATGCGCAAGGAGTTTACGGCAAAGCCACTCACGCGACTACAGACTAACGCGCCGCCCAATGCAAATGGCCAAGCCAGGGCCGCGCCTCAGCCCGGAGTAGCTGCGCGGCGCACTGCGCCGCGCAGCGCGTTCGTACCGTCTCATGTTGCCCCAAGGTAACGTTTCTACCCACGGGCCAGTTGTTCCAAACCGAAGCCAAAGCGGGCGGTGCCGCTGCGGCGGATGGTGGCGCCGCGGCCGATTTCGCCATAACAGCGGCGGAGGATCTCGCTGTGGCCGCGGCAGACGCATTCGCGAACCGGGCCGCAGCACTGCTCGCCTTCGGCCGACGAGCACGATTCGCCCGTGCCGGTCTTTGGATCCTGGTCGCCCGCGCTGCATCGGTCTTTTTCCCGCATGGCTTCGTCGTAACGAAATTCCATGGGTGCCAGGGTCACAGTGTACCAGGGCCCGTTTTCGCACGGTTGGATCTGAAACTGTAACTGGACGGTGACGGGCATTCGAGGCGTGGTAGCGCGAAATCGGACTTCATACTGGCCGTCGCGATCGAAGCGAAAGCTCATGTCCTCGTAGATGATCAGTCCCTGGCGCTGGAGCAATTCGCCCCGCGGACCGAACTCGCGGATCGGAAAATGGGCTGCCGAGGCAAAATAGAACGGTGAAGCCGGCCCGTGGATCGCTCGGGCGCGGGTGATCCGATCCTGGGCGTCCGCCAAGGCGATCCGATTCAGAGCTTGCGTTTCCTCTTCGGCTGCTAGCA
>JAVYAJ010000332.1:0-2338 GCA_032229885.1 Candidatus Anammoximicrobium sp.
ACTCCCTGGGGCGTTGCCCCAAGCTATGTTGGTGATGGCCTTCGGCCAACACGCTTCCTGTCGTCTGTGCTGCGCAAAAGTCACGCAATAGCAGTTGCACCTAACGCGGGTTAGTGCCCGCGACCCACAAGTGTAGTGCACAGACCAGTGTACAAGATGCGCGCACGGCGCGCGCATGATACGAATTAAGGCTCTAAACTCCGCAGTTTCCGGCTTTTGGGCCGCGCCATCCCAGTCCGAGATTGCGGGATCGCCGCGCAGCCTTGGCGCCTGCGGATCGTGCGTTCAGCTTACAGGAGGCTCGATTCGAGCGTCTCGATTGTCGAGCTTGCCGCCCGCGGCTCGATCCCCTGCGGCTCGGCGTCCAACGGCAGCCCTAGCACCTCGCGCGCCAGGCGTCGATAGTCCTTGGCGCCGTTCGAGTCGGGCGCGTACTGCAAGATCGTCTGACCAAAGCTGGGGGCTTCGGCCAGGCGGATATTGCGGCGGATCCGCGTGTCAAAGCTCTTGGCGCCCGTCCACACGGCGCTGGGCGAGCGCTGCTCGGCGAGGAATGCCTGGACGTCCGACGTCACCTCGGCGGCCAACCGCGTCCCCGATTCGTACATGCACAGCACGACGCCGCTGAGCCGCAGTCCCGGATTCAGCCGTTGGGCCACGATGTCCACGGTTCGCAGCAGCTTGCCAAACCCGTGTAACGCGAGAAAGTGGGGCTGCAGGGGCAGGAAGACCTCTTTGATCGCCGTCAGCGCGTTCAGCGTCAGCACCCCTAACGACGGCGGGCAGTCGATGATCAGAAAGTCGAAATCGCCATCGTCGAGGGCCAGTTTGTCCCGCAGGATCAGCTCGCGGCCGACCTCGCCGGCCAACTCGAGCTCGGCGGCGGCCAGATCCAGATGGGACGGCGCCAGCCACAGGCGTTCCGCGATCTGGACACGGACGTCGGACAATCGCGTGTCGTCCGTCAGGACTTGGTACACCGAGCGGCGATCCTCGCGAACCGCGACGCCCAGATGCAGCGACGCGTGGGCTTGCGGATCCAGATCGATCAGACAGACTCGCCGCCCTTGTTCGGCCAGCGAGGCGCTCAAGTTTACGGCCGTCGTCGTCTTTCCGACGCCGCCCTTTTGGTTGATAATGGCGATCGTTCGCATGTCGGGAACTCCCTTTCCGCGGCTGTCTGCACGTCTTCGGGGGGCACTGGCGCCGGAGGGCGATTATATCCGCGGAACCGGCCCCGAGGCCAGACGAATCTCGGCCGACCTCGCTAGCACCCGTTGGCTCGCGGCGAACGATGCGTTACAACAGTCGAGCCGCTGCACAACACGCAGTCGAAGGAGCAAGCCGAGTGCGAATTGTCATCGAAAAGAGCGCGGACACGGTGGCGGTTCGAGCCGCCGGGTTCGTCGCCGATGCGATTCGTCGAACGCCGGACTGTGTGCTCGGACTGGCTGCCGACCGTGCTTTACAGCCCATCTACCGGGAACTCGCGCGCCGGCATCGCGACGAACGGCTCGATTTTTCGCGGGTCACGGTGTTCGGCCTGGATGAATACGTCGGCGTCTCGCCTGACGATCCGCGCAGTTCGCGATGTTTTCTGGAGAGAAATCTCTTCCGACATGTGAACCTGGATTCCTCCCGGATTCACACGCTTGATGGCCAGAGCCGGGATCTCGAAAGCTGCGGCCGCGACTACGAGGCGCTGCTCCGCGCGGTGGGCGGGATCAATTTGCTGCTGCTGCGAATCGGTCGAGAGGGGTGTTTGGGATGCAACGCGCCGGGCTCGTCGCTCGCCGGCCGGACTCGGGTCAAGACGCTGACGTCCGAGGCGGTTCGCGAAGCCCCCGCCGTTTCCGACGGCGAGCGCCCCGCCGCGCGGCTGGCGATTACAATGGGCGTGGGCACGATTCTGGAAGCCCACCGCTGTCTGTTGGTCGCCGTCGGTGCGACCGACGCTGCCGCGGTGCACCGTGCGATCGAAGGGCCGGTCACGGCTCAGGCCACGGCTTCGGCGTTCCAGTTGCATCCGCACGTGACCGTGGTTCTGGACGAAGACGCTGCGAGCTGGCTGACGCGGCGCGAATATTACGCCGAAGCCGAGCGCGCGCAGCAACGGCTGGAGACCGGGCGGCTCGCCGAGTTAGAGTCTTAGTTTGTACCATGCGCGCACGGTGCGCGCATCTCGTACACCGGCCTGTACAGTACACTGCTGGGTTATGGATACTAGCACGTGTTAGGTTGGATTGGCATTGGCTGACTGTTGCGCAGCACAGACGACAGGAAGCGTGTTGGCCGAAGGCCATCACCAACGTAGCCTGGGGCAACGCCCCAGGAGTCA